>NZ_JAACGC010000012.1:0-81063 GCF_029237385.1 Aeromonas sp. 1HA1 | reverse complement strand
TTACCTGATTACCTGATTACCTGATTACCTGATTACCTGATTACCTGATTACCTGATTACCTGATTACCTGATTACCTGATTACCTGATTACCTGATTACCTGATTACCTGATTACCTGATTACCTGATTACCTGGCGAAGAGGAGAGAGGCTGCCAGCTTGGTCATGGTGTTTATTTTTAGTGAGTTATGTTGGTTTTTTGTTAATTTAATTTGTAATGTGAGGTTGCTGTAAAAATGGCCATGTTGATCGCGCAGTGTATAAAGTAGTTAATTGTTTTTCATTATTTGTAAATGTCGACTTTGTTTGCAAGTTAATGATTTTTAAGTGTTTATTTTTGGATTTATAAAAATCAAAATGTATTTGATGTGCATCAAATGTGTCGTTAATTTGACCGCCAAGCAAAGTTGAATACAGTTGAATTCAGTTTTCTGTACGGATGACATGGATGTGTGTCGTCTTGCAGATGAGAGGTGGCGGGAACTGCCTCTAAATATTGAAAATAGCCTTTGCCTTTGCTTGTTTAACATGCCCGGATAATTGTACTGGTGACCATCTCTCATTAATGAGGCATCGGTCTGCTGACAGTTGCTGAGCAATGATATGGCGGCATCATCGAACATCATGACTCCAGCTTGATCTCGATGATGCCGCATAACAACACACGTTAATGTAGGTATATACGAATGAACGCTAATAAAATTCTGGTTGCTATGGGTGTTGGTTCCATGCTGCTGTGCGGCTCTGCTATTGCTGCCGGCACTACTGGGTCAGGTAAAGTCACCTTTAACGGTGAAATCATCAATGCACCTTGCTCCGTAGACAGTGATTCTGTTGACCAAACTGTATATTTGGGCCAGATCAGCACCAAACAGCTGGCCAAAGGTGGTGAGTCCAATGAAGAGAATGGGAAGTTCAGTATCAAGCTGCTGAACTGCGAACTCAGTGAGACTGACGATGCCATTAAAGTGACCTTCAGCGGTGCCAAAGATCCTGTCGACCCCAGCCTGCTGGTGATCGGTGGTCAGGCTGCTGGTGCCGGTATCAAGATGATCGCTCCGGGTGGTGCTACCGTTGTTTTGGGCCAGCCTACCGCTGCCTACGCACTGTCACCGGGTGACAACGAGCTGCCCTTCACCGCCGTGCTGAAAGGTTATGCCAACCAGACAGCCAACCCGCTGAGAGCTGGTGACTTCACTGCAGTGACCAACTTTACTCTCTCCTACGAGTAATCGTCTGCCTTAACGTGTGACAAGGGTTGTGGTGGTGAAAACCACCACAACCTCACTCCACTTTCTCTCTTCACATCGGACCTTGATCATGAAGATCTCAATGCTGGTGCCAGTAGTGCTGCAGGTGGTGATGATGGCAGGCCCTGCTTGTGCAAATGAGCAGACGGATGGTCTGGCTGAATCAGGTTGCACCCTGGATGAATTGCACAGCATTTCCTTGCAACAGGCACGTCACGGCACGCTGAAATTCAGTGGTTGCCAGACAGGCGGATCTGTGAGGGGGGCATTGTCTCTTATCTCCATGTCGGTGCACGGGGCCATAAGTGACGATCTGGGTATTGTCAGCAATGGACAATATCACAAGGTATCGGGTGCTAACTTTATTGCCTCGGATATTGTCAATGGTGATATGGAATTCAATATCAGTCTGAATGGCAGCCAGATAGTATATCCAAATAATATGGCACTGTTCGAACTTAGTTATATGTAAGCAAGCCGATTGCTTAGTGTAGACACCTCATTATGTGAGACCGTTATGATATCCCTAGAGTGAAATTATGAGCGTTGCAACATCAAACTCTGTTAGAAAACATTATCTAAAAAAAGCTTTTATGCTATGCGTGCCGTGCCTGTTGGTAATGGGTAATAACGCATTGGCAGAAACGGAGTTTAATATTGATGCGCTTGATGTGGATGAGCGAACCAAGATAGATCTTTCCCAGTTTGCGGATGCCGGCTATATCATGCCTGGCGATTACTATCTTGAAATTGAGGTCAACAAGAACAAGTTGCCACTCCAGAAAATCCCTTTTTATGAAGTGGAAGATGGCAAGGGAAAAGGCGGTGTCGCCTGTTTGCCGCTGGATATTGTGCCCAGAATGGCACTGACGGATGAGGCCATCGCCAAGATAGACACCTGGCATCAGGGCCAGTGCGCCAACCTGCTGGCGCTTGATGGGGTGGTTATTTCCAACGATATCGGTAATGGACTGCTCAGAATTGCAGTCCCGCAGGCATGGATGAAATACAGTGATCCCAACTGGATTCCGCCCGAGCAGTGGGACGTGGGTATTACCGGTCTGATGCTGGATTACAATATCAACGCCCAGGTCAATGAAGGGAGCGACTATGCCAATAACAATATCAGCAGTTACGGTACCCTGGGGGCAAACTATGGCGCCTGGCGCCTGCGCGGCGATTATCAGGCAAGCTCCTATTGGGGTGATGATGAGCGGTCGTCAGCCGAGCTGAACCGCATTTATGCCTATCGTCCGCTATCGCACATGGCCGCCAAGTTGACGGTCGGCGAACAACAGCTCAACTCCCAGCTTATCGATGGGTTTCGCTATACAGGCGTGAATCTGGCCAATGATGAACGCATGTTGCCCCCGAGCTTGCAAGGGTATGCCCCCGAGGTGAGCGGCATTGCCAAGACCAACGCCAAGGTCACTATTTCCCAGTCTGGCCGCGTCATTTATGAGACCAACGTGCCTGCCGGCCCATTTCGCCTCCGGGGGTTGGACAGTTCGGTGCGCGGCAGGCTCGAGGTGCGGGTAGCGGAGCAGGATGGCAGTGTCCACTCCTTTCAGGTGGATACCGCGACAGTGCCCTATCTGACTCGTCCCGGCTATGTCAGGTATAACCTCTCGGTCGGGGCACCCTCCGAGCGGAGGAATTCGACCCATGATGTCCATGGTCCGGGTTTCGTGACAGGGGATTTCTCATGGGGGGTGGCGAACTCCTGGTCGCTTTATGGTGGCAGTATGGTCGCTGGCGAATATAACTCCATGGGGCTGGGGATTGGTCGAGACCTGTATGCGTTTGGCGCAGTTTCTGCTGACCTGACCCAATCCATTGCGAAATTGCCGAGCTTGTCCACCAAGAGTGGCCAGTCATTTCGGTTGAACTATGCCAAGCAGTTCGATGAATATAACAGCGCCATCAGCTTTGCGGGTTATCGTTTTTCCCAGCATGACTTTATGACCATGTCGCAGTTCCTGAATAACAAGGACCGACTGGAAAGGAATGAGTCAGCCGCCAGTGACGATTACAAAACCTGGGGAGACAAAGAGCTATATACCATCACTGCCAACAAGACATTCTGGGCCGATGATGCGGCCAAGGCATTGACTGTGTATCTGGATTACACCCATAGAACCTATTGGGATCATGAGGCGGAAAATCGTTACGGTCTGTCAATAAACAAGAGTGTGAATATTGGCACTTTCAAAAATGTCTCTCTCTATTTGTCTGCCTACAAGACCAAGACTGAGAATTATGAGGATGACAAGAGCGTCATGCTGTCGGTCAACATGCCGATTGGGGACAGGAAGAGCGGGGGATACAGCGTGCAGTCTTCCAATGGCAAGGTCACCCACCTGGCAACTTATCAGGATTACAGCCGGCCGGATGATACCTATCAGCTGGGGGCTGGGGTGCAAAGCAACGGTCATGCCGTCGCTCGCGGCTACTACAGCCACAACAGCGATATAGGTACCGTCAGCCTGAACGCCTACAGCGTACAGAGTGAGTACACCTCGCTGGGGGCAAGCATGCGGGGTGGCCTGACAGCGACCGAACATGGGGCCGCCTTGCACCAGGCAAGCCGACGCGGTGGCACCCGCATGATGGTGGATACCGACAAGGTGCCCGACGTCTCTTTCAACAATGGCCGTGCTGTCACCAACCGGTTTGGGGTCGCAGTGATCAGCGACATGAGCGACTATCGCAAGAGCGATACCCGGATAGACGTGGATCAGCTGAGCGATGACATAGATGCCATGAATGCGATCAAGCAAGGTACGCTGACCGAAGGTGCAATTGGTTATAATGCCTTTGAAATTGCTCAGGGTTTCAAGCTGTTGGCGAGTGTAACATTGCCTGATGGCGCCAACCCTCCTTTTGGGGCAACCGTCGTCAAAGAGTCCGGGCGAGTGATTTCAGTGGTGGATGAGGATGGCCTCATCTACCTGACGGGGGTCAAGCCGGATGAATCCTTTGATGTGTCCTGGGGTGGTGCTCGTCAGTGCAAGATAGTGGCGCCGCACGAAGTAACCGATCTGTCGATGAAGACTCTCACTTGCAAGTAATGGGATACCGATGAAAAAGCTGCTCTCTTTTACCTGTCTGGCCGTGCTGGGCATGACGTCAATCAATGCCAGTGCCGCCATAGTGCTGGATCGTACCCGTGCCGTGTATCCTGGTGGTGCCAAATCCATCAGTCTCAATATCAAGAACGAGAGCCAGAAGTTGCCTTATCTGGCGCAGGCCTGGATGGAAGATGCCCAGGGGCAGAAGATCTCTTCGCCTTTCGTGGTGTTGCCACCGGTACAAAGGGTCGATGCCAATCAGAAGTCGATCGTCCGGATTGCCAGCGTGCCTGCCATCGATGCGCTGCCCAAGGATCGTGAATCTATCTATTACTTCAACCTGCGCGAGATCCCGCCCAAGAGCGAGAAGAGCAACGTGATGCAGATTGCGGTGCAGTCCAAGATCAAGCTGTTCTACCGCCCCGAGGCCATCATCCCGGAGCGTGGTGCCGTCTGGCAGGATCAGGTGACGATCACCAAGCAGGGCACGACCCTGAAGGTCAACAACCCGACCCCTTACTACATCACCTATGTCGGTCTGGCTCATCCGAAGGGCAAGGAAAAAACCGCCATCAAGGGCTTCTCGGCGTTTATGGTGTCACCCAAGTCGGAGATGAGTGCCACGATTCCCGAAGCCTTGCCGGATCAGTTCATTATCAGCTACGTCAATGACTACGGCGGATATATGGATATCACTTACCAGTGCTCGGCCAACGTCTGCCGCGCCGTGAAGAGCGAGTAAGCCAATGCGCTATTCCCTGTTGATGGCCGGTTTGCTGTTGAGTTGCCAAGCCCTGGCCAACGGTTATGTGGTGCCTGACTCGATCCATGACTACAAAATCGAGCTTGGTAATGCTGATATTCAGAATCAGTTAGGTTATGTGACCAATGCCTTTACCTGGGATCTGGGTAGCACGTATACCGGCACCGTGACCTGCCCGGTGCAATCCATTCCCAACTCAGCGGTTCACTACAAGGCGGTCATGAGCAGTGGCTTGCCTCCGGCCGGCAATGGATTCGTCAAGCTCAACGATTTTCTCGATATGAAGGTGGAGATCTGGATAGCCGGTAATCGCAAACAGTATGTGGTGGCTCCCTTCGATAACCAGAGCAACAACTACGTCAACAAAAGCTGTACTAAGGGAGGCTTGACCCGGATCGACAACTTTGGGAGCGGCAGCAAGGGCAAGGTGACTTTCCGGGTACGCAAACCCATCATCAACGGGGTGCAGATCTCCGATCGCCAAGTGGTTGAGATGTTTGGTCGCTTGGGGTTCACGGTAGGTGATTTCAACAGCGTACCTATGTCACGGATCACCATTTCTTCGGCAATCCTTTACGTACCCGAGAAGTGTGTCATCAATGGCGGGCAGACCATAGAGGTGGAGTTTGGTGATTTACCAAGCACCGGGCTGGATGGTAATAACTTTGAAAAGACGGTTCCCTTGACGTTTCGATGTGAAGGCGGGGTATTTGAAGGCCCTGCGCTCAAAATCAACCTGGGTATCTCCGGTCGACCGACATCCTTTAGCCAGGAGTATCTGAGGACCACCAAGGAGGGTTATCAGAGTGCCACTATCATCCCCAATCTGGGGATCAAGTTCAAGCAGCTGAATGGCGATCCACTCAAGTTGAACGAGTTCTATCCCGTTACCATGCAAGGGAATATTGGTGACTGGGGGTTTATTGCCGCGCCGATAGCATCTGGTAGTGAGGAGGTGGCCGCCGGTGACTTTTACGCCACCGCCACCATAGTCGCCGAATTCCAGTGAGGTATAGCGATATGTTGCGCAGAATATGGTTTGGACTACTGATGACACCAGTGCTGGCTGTGACGGCAGCGCCCGGCGCCAATGATTTGGAGTTACTTGGCAATACGATGCGGCTCCATGGCCGGATTATTGCCCAACCCTGCATCATCTCTCCCGAATCGGCCGATCAGTCGGTCGACTTGGGGGTGGTTGACGTCAGGGAGCTCTACTCGGCAGGTGCCGGGGAGAAGGTGAAATTTTTTATCCGTCTCACCAACTGCAAACCCGGTATTTTCCGCATGGCCAAGGTGACCTTCAGCGGTACTGCAGACCCGCAGATGAGCGGTGCCCTGGCGTTTTCTGCCGGTTCCGCCAAGGGGGCCGGGATCAGGCTCTATAATGCCGCTCAGACCAAGCTGGATTTGGGCACTGCTTCTAGCGGCTATGCATTGGGTGATTCAACGGAAAATGAACTGCTGTTTTTCGCTCGGGTTGAGGGCCACCCGAAGGCGATCGCCGACAAGAATATCAAGCCTGGGGATTATACCGCGGTGGCTAACTTCATTGTCTCCTATGAATAACCTCAAAGCTCATTACGCTGGATGACATTTAAATTCCCTCTGCTGGGCCAAGAGATAACACCCCCCATATAGCTGGAAAGATATATCCCGCCTGGCAGCTGAATAAATAGCAACTTCTGTTTGGGTGGGGTCAGGGCAGCCACCAAGGTGGCGACCATGCCATTGCTGGTCAACGCTTTCTGGTCGATAAAATTGACGATGGTATTCTTTATTTCGATTGCAACATCACCCTGATCCCGCTCTATATTGCCAACGGAATCTAGATTGAACAGGGTTTGCCCCAGATGATCGGTTGCTATCACAGTGGCCACCACAATTTCTCTGTTCATAGCCACTATGATTTTGCTTTTTCTGGCGATTTCGACCCAGTTATCAGGCGCTTGGCAATTGCTGTGATATCTGACAGTGGTATTCGGATAGTGATAGTAGTTGTGGGAAACGTTTTCGCCCTGCAATGCCATGGTATTAATGACGCACTGCAGCTCCTCCGCGACGGAATGGCCGGCTCTCAGTAGGAAGACATTAGCTAACAACTCTTTATTTTTATTATCAATAGAGAAGTAGCTGATAGCTTCCTTTCCGATGAGAATGGAAACACGCTCATCTTCATTGCGCGGCACTTTTTTAACAAGCGGTGCCATCATATCAATCTTCAATTTTAATGCATTCTCAGTCTCGCTGGTCGTAGAGAGAGAAACGTGGCCGAGATTAATCGTTCTAAGGGTATTTTTATTGCTGTAATTATAAATAAGCGCTGCCAGCGAGCAGGCCACCACAATCAGCAGTGCAAACAGCATAATGCGCTTTGGGCTGAAATAGCGATCGGATTTTCTGCGAGAGTATTGTCGTCTGGCCCGCGATGAGTCCCCTGACGTTTCTGCCCTTGCCTCCGTATTCTCAGCCTCCCCGGTGACCTCAATGGGTGCACAGAAGATATAACCTACCCTGGGGATGGTATCAATTGCGTCCAGCAAGCCAAATGATTCCAGTTTTCTCCTCAGGGAGAGGATCTGTCTATTAAGGTTGGTGTCAGTATTGTCCTGATTTGGCCACAAGGCTTCCTGCAGTATGTTTCTGGGAATGACACTGCCAGCCTCCTCACACAGCATTTCGAGGAGCTCGGCCTCTTTGTTACTGAGCTTGATGTCTTTTTCGTTCTTTGAGAGCCTGAATGTTGCAGCGGAGAAATAGATATCCTCTGAGATTTTATAAATTTTGTTACTCATGTGTGACTCACCTTACTGCCAAGGCGTGCATTTTACCACCATGTCGCAGTTGTTCAAATAACGCCAAATTAACAATTTCTTTTACTATCAATCAATTATGTCCCCATCGAAGTGCTGGGCGAGTGACATGGTACTACAGTCGATTAACTTGGTTCAAAAAATGCCCAAAAAGATGACCATTTATGTCATCGTTCTCACTCAGGATGAAGGCAGGGGATAATGTTGGCCTTGAGCGGGGTTTCTCTTCAATAAGGTGTGAATCGACGGCCCCAACTGTATCGGAAACTGTCGTATGACGCCTTATTGTTTGCAGATAGATGGCTGATACGGTTTTCGTTGTGGCTTGAGGGCCCCGCCCATGTCGGGCCAGGGTTGCCAGAGGTCCGGCACCATAAAGCCGGGCAGGGTTGCGCGGATCCAGGCTGCTAGCTCCGGATAGGGCACAGGCTCGCCGTGCCAGTCGATGAAGGCGGCGGGGCGTTGCCCCCACTCGTCGTTCGGCATGGGCACCACCAGTGCCTGCGCCACGGCGGGATGATCCACCAGCCGCTGCTCTATGGTTTCGGGCTGTATGTTCTCACCCCCCGAGATAAACAGGTTGTCGATCCGCCCCTCTACCACCAGCTCGCCACCGGCGGTGAAATGCCCCTTGTCGCGGGTGTGAAACCAGCCAGCCTCGTCAAGTGGCCGCTCCAGCACGCCCTCCTGGAAATAGCCGGCAAACAGGGTGTCACCGCGCACGCAGATCTCATCTTGCTGAATGCAGACTTCCCGCCCCGGCAGCGGTTTGCCAACCACGCCAGCGGCGGTCGGCTGGCCGGTGCAGACCTGGCTGCCCATCTCGGAGAGACCATAACTCGGCTTGGGGGTGAACCCCATGGCCGCGAGGCGAGCAACCAGCGGCTGTGGGATGGCGGCGCCCCCGAGCAACAGCTCGCGCAAGCGGGTACGAGCGGGGTCAAAGCCCTCTGCCAGCAGGCGCCAGAGCTGGGTCGGCACCAGTGAGAGATGGGTGATGGGCAAGTGTTCGAGGCGCGTCTTGAGGGGCTGGCTGCGATCGTCCAGTACCAGGCTGGCGCCCGCCAGAAAAACCCGGAACAGGATGGCGTAGCCACCGATGTGAAACAGCGGCAGGGAGAGCAGCCAGCCACACTTCTCATCCAGCGGGAGCAAGGAGGCTGAGCCCTGCGCCGAGGCCAGGTGATTGGCGAGGCGATGCACCACGGCTTTCGGTGTGCCGCT
Organism: Aeromonas sp. 1HA1; assembly: GCF_029237385.1. Classification (NCBI taxonomy): domain Bacteria; kingdom Pseudomonadati; phylum Pseudomonadota; class Gammaproteobacteria; order Aeromonadales; family Aeromonadaceae; genus Aeromonas; species Aeromonas sp. 1HA1. Next base: position 71,942 of record NZ_JAACGC010000012.1, on the reverse strand, counting down.
GGAGCCCGAGGTGAGGATCATATTGTTGAGCCGGGCGGGATCCAGCGGCCAGGGCTGATCGGCCGCCGCCAGTTCAGTGTTGAAATCCAGCCGCAGTGGGCACCAACTTCCAGCCGGAATGTCGTCGGCCGACCAGAAGGCGGTCACAGCCAGTTGCTGCGCCAGTTCGGCTTGTCTGGCCGCTGGAAAGGCGGGGTTGAGCGGGCAGAAGACGATGCCGCTACGCACGCAGGCCCAGGCCAACAAGACGTCCGGCAGGGCGCCGCGTACCACGGCAGCCAGCCGGTCGCCGGCTTTCAAGCCAGCGAGTTTCAGCTGCAGGCACAGGCTGTTGAGCCGTGCATCCAGCTGCTGATAGCTGAGGGGGCTGTCTGTGTGGATGGCAATGTGCTGGGGTGATGCATGTGCCCAGTGACGCACCGGGCAGGGCTCCAGGGGGGCGTGATGGCCAGATGTCGGCAGCATGAAGGCCTTTTCAGTCACGGTGAAACAGGGGCTCCAGCAGGCCAGGATCGGGTTTACCTTGCTGGTCCAGCAGATCGCTTGCCAGCCAGCGTTTGGTGTCCAGGCCCGGCGCCTGATCCGGTGCCCACTCACCTGCGAGACGGGCGAGCTGGCCGAGGCCGACCCCTGACTCGAAGCAGGAGGAGACGACCACTTTCAGGCGCAGCTCGCGGGCGCGGGCCACCAGTGCCTCGCTGTTGGCCAGCGAGCCGAGCAGCATGGGCTTGAGCACCAGGGCTCTCAGCTGCGGGATCGGCTCCCAGGATTTACCCTGTGCCAGCAGTTCGTCGATGGCCACCGGCATGCCGGTGCGGCTCGCCACGAAGGCGATGTCGTCAAAGTTGGCGCAGGGATCTTCCAGATATTCGATTCTGTTTGGATCCAGATGGCCGCAAAAGGCCCAGGCCTCCTCGCGGGTCCAGCCCTGGTTGGCATCCAGCACCAGCTTGAGGGTGGGGATGCGATCGCACAGCAGGCGGATCAGCGCCAGCTCGTCGCGCATGGGATAACGGGCCACCTTCAGTTTTGCCTTGCTGGGTGTCTGGTGCAGCCAGTTCTTCCAGTGTTTGAGCAGCTCCTGGGGGGAGCCTTGAATGAGGGGATAAGGCTCGGGCAGTGCCGCTGTCTGTTCCGGCCAGACCCGCCGAGCACAGTCCAGACCAAATTGCACCGAGGGCAGCAGGGGCGCGATGGGCAGCCCCTGAGCCAGCTGCTCCAGACAGCCGAGGGCCTCGGCTTGCGCCTCGGCCAGGGTCTCTCTGGAGAAGCCAGGCAGGGGGGCAATTTCCCCCCAGCCGTCGTTGATGCGCACCAACAGCCCCTCTCGCGCCACCTCCACCTTGCCGTGAAAGGTCAGTGGCTGGGTAAAAGGCAGTAGATAGCGATACAGGGCAAGTGTCATCAGGGGTTCCGCTTGTATTTGGAGAAGTCGGGACGGCGTTTCTCGTTGAACGCGTTGCGCCCTTCCTGACCCTCTTCGGTCATGTAGAACAGCATGGTGGCATTGCCCGCCAGCTCCTGCAAGCCCGCTTGGCCATCACAGTCGGCATTGAGGGCCGCTTTCAGGCAGCGCAGCGCCATCGGGCTGTTCTGCAGCATCTCACGGCACCAGCGCACGGTTTCGCGTTCCAGTTCGGCCAACGGCACGACTGTGTTGACCAGACCCATGTCGAGGGCTTGGCTAGCATCGTACATGCGGCACAGGAACCAGATCTCGCGGGCCTTCTTCTGGCCGACGATACGGGCCATGTAGGAGGCACCCCAGCCGCCGTCGAAGGAGCCGACTTTCGGACCTGTCTGGCCGAACTGGGCGTTGTCTGCCGCTATGGTGAGATCGCACATCATGTGCAGTACGTGGCCACCCCCGACCGCATAACCGGCCACCATGGCGACCACGGGTTTCGGGCAGGTGCGGATATCGCGCTGGAAGTCGAGCACGTTGAGGTGATGGGTGCCCTCGTCATCCCGGTATCCACCGTAGTCGCCCCGGATCTTCTGGTCGCCACCGGCGCAGAATGCCTTCTCGCCGAAGCCGGTGAGTATGATGGTACCGATATGATCGTCATAACGGGCATCGGCCAGCGCCTGCAGCATCTCTTTCACGGTGCGGGGGCGGAAGGCGTTGCGTACCTGAGGGCGATTGATGGTGATTTTGGCAATGCCATCGCCGGACTTGTGATAGAGGATGTCCTCGTAACCGGCGGAGCAATCGCGCCACTCGACAGGTGCGTACAGTTCCGCTTCCGTCATTGCCTCAATCATGTTGTTTTCCTTCTGGTCTGGTCGTACTCAGATTGAGCAATCGCGTCATCTGAACGGGGGCATACAGTTCAGATTTCGTCATTGCTTCCATCATGTGCACGCTCTTTTTCTTGTTGGTGATAAGCCCGCAATGCCGGCTCAGGTAAATAGTGTCGTGCCGTGTTATGGCGTACTCGCAATCCAGTCGCGCAGGCACGAGGCAAATCGCTCGGGCTGGCTGGCGTGCAGATTGTGGCCGCCATCCAGGGTCAAGTGATGGATATTGCAGCCCTGCTTCACCAACTGGCAAGCCAGCTGATGGAATTTGTGATCCCGGCTGCCGGAGAGCCAGCTCACCGGCAGCCGGGCACCGACCAGCGGTTTTGCTCTTAGCCAAGCGGCGAGATCCGGCTGCTGGCCCAGTGACGTGGCGCGCAGCATGGCCGCGATAGCGTGGCCCTCGTTGCCCAAACGTCTGGCGATCTGGCGGGCGCGGGCCGCTTCGTCGAGATCGGCGAAGACCCCTTGTCGATACCAGTCGGCCAGCACGGCGGCCAGCGGTTCGCGCTCGAAGCGCCGGGCCCAGCACTCGTCGTGTTCGATGCGAGCGGCCCGCTCGGCCAGCGGCAGGCCGGGATGGCAATTTTCCAGCAGCAGGGCCTGCAATCCGGCAGGGGCTCGACTGGCGTGATAGAGGGCGAGCCGCCCACCCAGCGAATAACCGGCCAGTCGGTACTGCGCGATGCCGAGAGCCTTTAGTGCATCGCAGAGCCACTGATGGGTCTGCTCGAAGCCGGTCACGCTCAGCCCCCGGTTGTTGCCGTGACCCGGCAGATCCAGCGCGTGGCAATCTATTCCAGGCAAGGCTTCTATCACTGGCTGCCAGTCGCGGCCATCGCCGAGCAGACCGTGCAGCAGTACCAGAGGCAGTTCCTGGCTGTTCGGGTTAGAGGCCACGAATAGCCGCCCCCAGTGCTTTCAGATCTTCGGCCACCTCGCTGCTCGGTACCTTGATTTCAATCAGAGTTACTTTCTTTTCCAACGGCGGGTTTTTCAGCGCTGCGCCGTAGGCCTGCTCGAATTCAGCCAGCGTGGTCGGCGCCCGATAGTAGAGGCCGAACATGGCGGCGGCCTGCTCGAAGTGCAGGCCGTGTGGCAGGCAGTAGTAGGTTTCCAGCAGCCGATCGCCGGTGGGCACCGGCAACATGCGAAAGATGCTGCCGCCGTCGTTGTTGAGCAGGATCACCACCAGCGGTCGGCTCGATTTGCCGAGCAGGGCCAGGCTGTTGAGATCGTGCAGGGCGCTGAGATCCCCAATCAACAGGGTCGTCGGCTGGTCGCTCGACTGGGCGAAACCATAGGCGCTGGCGATGAGGCCATCAATGCCGGAGGCACCGCGGTTGGTCATCACCCGGCTCGGTCCCTTGCCCGCTTCGCCGAGCATGTCCATCAGCCGGGCTGGCATGCTGTTGCCAACGAATAGCTGACCTTGAATGAGGGAGCCCAGCCGATGGCAGACACCGAGCTCGGAGAAGCGATCGCAAGCGCTGCGGATCTGGCGGGTGGCGCTCTGCTGGCGCTCTGCCAGCCGGTGCCAGGGCAGGTGGCGGGTGCTCACCTTGTGGGTCGCGGTGAAGGCTGCGGGATCGCACACCAGACGGCGGCGCAGCCGGTAATCGGGATCGAGCCGGGCCGGCTGCGGTTCCACCAGCCAGTAATCCTGCCAGGGGTGCTGCTTGATGAACTGGCCGAGCCGCTTGGAGATGAGGCGGGCACCGAATTGCAGCAACACTTCGGCGCGGGCCAACTCGGCCACGAAGCAGCTGTTTTGCAGGGCGAGATCCATGTGAATGAGGTTGCGGGCATCGAAGCGGATCTGGCTCTGCAGATCCGCCAGCAGCGGCCAGCCGAGGCGCTCGGCCAGCTCGGCCACCACTTGCGCCTGGGCGGGATCCTGAATACGGCCCGCGACTATGACGCCGCGTTTGCCCTGCAAGGCCGCCCAATCGGGCTGGCGGGGACAGATCTGCTCGTTCTGCTGCCAGGGGCTCCAGGGCTCGCCTGAATGCAGCCAGTCACCGAGCGGTGCCAGATAGTCGGAAAAATCCAGGTACTCATCGCCGGGATAGAGCGGCTCGGGGTACATGCAGTTGAAGTGCACCGGCCCCGGCGTCAGCGTCTGCTGGGCCAGGGCCTGATCCACCGAGCTCAGCACGAAGGCTGCGGGTATGGTCGGGGTGGGGCTCGGCAGGTTCTGCTGATAGACGGGGTAGCGACCGAAGATCCCCTGCTGATCGATCGCCTGGTTGGCGCCGTTGTCGATAAGCTCGGGTGGCCGATCGGCCGAAAGAATGATGAGCGGCACGCCTGTGAGCTGCGCCTCGGCCACCGCTGGCCAGAGGTTGGCGACCGCCGTGCCCGAGGTCATGATCACCGCCACCGGTCGGCCGCTGCCCTTGGCCAGCCCCAGCGCCATAAACCCCAAGCCGCGCTCGTCAAAGTGGAGGTGGCGACGAAAACCGGGGTGGGCGGCGGCCGCCATGGTGAGCGGCGCCGAACGTGAGCCGGAGGCCAGCGCTATGTCCCGCACGCCGAGGCGATGAAGCTCTTCCAGCAAGAGGGAAGACCAGACGTGATTGAAGGTGGCATGTTGACTGGCAAACACGGGGCTCGCAAACATGGGGCTCTCGCTGAATGAGGGGTCGATGGGAAAACGCTATCCCAGCAGGGAGAGCACGTTGGCGATCTTGTTGTCGAGTTCGGCCCACTCGGCGGCGGGCTCGGATCCCGCCACTATGCCTGCCCCGGCGAACAGGGTGATGGTCTGCGCCGTGACGCGGGCACTGCGGATGGCGACGGAGAACTCGGAGGTTTCCCGGCTCAGCATGCCGCAGGCACCGGCATACCAGCCGCGATCATGGGGTTCGAACTCGCGGATGAAGGCCAGTGCGGCTTCGCGCGGGGCGCCGCCCACGGCGGGGGTGGGGTGCAGGGCATCCAGCAGTTGCCAGTCACACACCCCGGGCTTGAGTTCGGCCTCTATGTCGCACTTGAGGTGCTGTAGCAGCCGCAGTTTCAGAATGCGCGGCTCGGTCAGGCTGGCGCTCGTGGTGAGCGGTGCCAGCCGGCTGAGGATGTCAGCGTGCACCAGCCGGTTTTCCAGCTGATTCTTGCTGTCGGTCAGCAGTTCGGCGGCCAGGGCCGCATCGGTCGCCTCGTCGCCGGATCGGCGAATGGTACCTGCCAGCGCCTCGGTGAAGAGGTGGTCTTGCTCCCGGCGGTAGAGTCGCTCGGGGGAGCAGGAGATGAAGCTCTGCTCGGGGGAGAACTGAAAGCCGAAGTGGAAGCACTCCTGGGCGTGCTGCGCCCACTGTGCCAGCAGGGTCCAGGGGCAGAGTTGATCGTTGTGTAGCTGGCGGGAGAGCAGGCTCTCCCGCGACAGCACCACCTTGGGGGTGTGCGCCTGAAAGTCGGGCGCCGTCACCCGCTCGACCAGCGTCTGCCACTGGGCGGGGCCGGGGCAATCCTGGCGCTGCCAGGGCTGTTTTTGCAGGGCAGGTAGCGGGGCTTCCGGGTGCAGGGCATCGAGGGCCGCTTCGGCCGCCTGCAGCTCGGCATCGAGATTGCCGTCGCTCAGCCAGAGATTGAGGCAGAGACTGACGCACTCGCCACGGCGCACCAGCTCGATGCGGGGCAGCACGAAACGGCAGGGGCCAAATCCTTGCCAGCCGGATTGGGCCGAATCGAATGCCAGTCCACCATAGTAGCGTGGGCTGTCGTCGTGGGGCTGGTTGGCGTGCTCGCAGACCTGTTGTATGTCTTGCGGCCGGGTCAGTTCGTGAATGCTGCCCAGCGCCACGTATTCGGGCTTGTCGTGCCCTCTGGCATGCCAATAGATACGGGGATAGAGGGTCTGCGCCGCGAGCCAGCCCAGGAAGGAGCGGATCTCGACAGCCACGCGCAGCCGCACGAAGCCGCTGGCGTTGCTGTGACGCAGGGCGTCCAGTTGTTGCTTGATATGGGTCTGAGCCAACATGGATTTCGTCTATGAGCCGATAGTGACGGTCAATCCTGCAGAAGGATGCCGTTGGTTTATGCCAAAGGAGCGATTATTCCTATATATTATCTGCCCATTCGTCCATGTAAATCGCCCGGGGAGCTGACTCCCGAGGGGCCAAGTATACCGAAATCCGGTTCGATAACCCTTAACACGATCAATATCTGATTGTTTGGCCATCACAATATGACAAATACCTTCTCTATCTGGTTGCTGGCGGCGCGTTTGCGAACACTGCCGCTCGCCTGCTCTTCCATCCTGCTGGGATCCGGGCTCGCGGCCAGCCGTGGCGCCTTCGATGGCACCATCATGGCGCTCTCCCTGCTGACCGCCATCCTGTTGCAGATCCTCTCCAACCTGGCCAACGATTACGGGGATGCTGTCTCCGGTGCCGACAATGGTGAACGGATCGGTCCCCAGCGCGCCGTGGTCTCTGGTCTTATTACCCAAAAGCAGATGCGCATAGCCATGGCGCTGACCGCGCTGGCGGCGGTGGCGAGCGGTCTGCTGTTGTTGGGTTGTGCCTTCGGTGGCCAGTGGCTGCAGATCCTGGCGTTTGTGCTATTGGGCGGCGCAGCCATAGTGGCGGCCATCACCTACACGGTGGGCAAGACCCCTTATGGCTATCGTGGTTTCGGCGATATTTCGGTGTTTCTGTTCTTCGGTTTGTTGGGGGTGCTCGGCTCCTACTACCTCTTCACCAAGAGCCTGGAGTGGGATCTGTTGCTGCCTGCCACCGCTTGTGGCCTGTTGGCCACCGCCGTGCTCAATATCAACAATGTGCGCGACATCGAGACCGATGCCGCCAGCGGCAAGATCACCCTGGCGGTACGCCTTGGCCGTAACCGTGCCATCGCCTATCACTGGGTGCTGCTGGGGGCGGCGCTGCTGGCGGCCATTGCCTTTATCCTGACCCAGCCCGCCAGTGTCTGGCCCTGGATCTTCCTGCCCGCCATGAAGCCGCTCACCGACGCCGCCAAGACCCTGCGTACGAGTGTCGATGGCGAGGTGCTGACCGGTGCGCTCAAGAAGACCGCCATCAGTGCCTTCCTGTTCAGCCTGCTGCTCTCCATCGGGCTTGCACTCTCCTGATGATCTGCCGGCTGGTAGCTATGTGAAGCGGGCTCCCTGGATGGGAGCCCTTTTTGTGTGTCGACGAAGCGTGTTGGCACTGAATCTGTCAGACAGGAACCCAGTCATGCGTGAATCACTCAAACGGAAAATCATTCAGGTCTGCCAGCAGAAAATTGCGCAGAAGGGGGACGCGGTGGGCGTCTCCTTCTATGCGTTTTTTGCCAACCGCAATGACGATCCCGAGCTGCTGATGGAGGCAGCGACCTGGTGGATCCAGACCCACGGACTCGACCATTTCGAGAGGGCCAGCAAGATCCTCCTGCTGGTCGAGCAGGAGTGAACGTAGGTTGTAATGAAACAGAGAGGGCTCCCAAGCGGGAGCCCTCTGTGTTGGTCGATGATGCTATCGACTAGCTGGCGCGCGCCACCTTGAGGGTTCGGCGGGAGAAGAGCAGGGTATCCAGCAGCCAGATAACGACCATGGAGGCGCCCACCAACGGGAAGCAGATACCGAGCAGCACCAGCACGGCGATGGCGCCGCGCATGGGGGGCAGTTTGGCCGGCAGCGGTGGGGCCGCGAGACGGCCCTGCGGGCGGCGGCTCCACCAGATCCAGAGGCCACTCACAGCGCTCAGCAATACCATCAGGCAGATGAGCAGCATGGCGAGTTGATGGGGCCAGCCGTAGAGCTTGCCGGTGTGCAGCATGACGCCGGTTTCCACCGTCTTGGCGACCAGGCTGTAATCCTGCCAGCGCACGTCGGCCAGTACCTTGCCGCTGTACTGATCTATGTGAAGGGTGGCATCGTTGTGCGGATCATCGGCGAACAGGGCTATGGTGTAGACGCCGCTCTTGCCGGCCGGCGGCGTGATGCTGTAGCCCGGGGTGACCTGGCGCTCGTTGGCAAGCTCCACCACCTGTTGCAGCGAGATGCGGCGCTCGGCCATCACCATCCCCTCGTGTTCCCCGCCATGATTCATGGCACTGTGATCGTGCCCTGCCGAACTCGGCGGCATGGCCGTGTCAGCCATCGCCATGGAGGCCATCTCATCGGGCTGTGTCGAGCTCGGCATGGGGGTGTTCTCCATCGCCCAGGGCACAGTTTGGTCGTGGGCCTGGTTCAGGCTGCGGGCAAGCGGCGTGGATGCAGGCACCTGGTTCCACATGGCGGCGGGGAAGCGGTTCCAGACGTTGGCGAACTGATCCCCCCAGAAACCGGTCCAGGTCATGCCGCTTAGCAGCAACAGCAGCAGGAAGCCCGCGCCCCAGAAGCCGACCACGGCGTGCAGATCGCGCCACCAGAGGCGTCCGCGCTGGTTCAGTCGTGGCCAGAGGATGCCGCCCACGCCGGGCCCCTTGCGTGGCCACCACAGATAGAGGCCGCTGATGAGCAGTACTATGCCCCAACCGGCGGCCAGCTCGATCACTCTATCCCCGGTGGTGCCGAGCAGCAGCTCGGCGTGCAGGGCACGGGCCACCGCCTGCAGATTCCATTGGTTGTCCAGGGCGCCGAGCAGGGCGCCGCTGGCGGGATCGAGGAACAGGGTCAGCTCGCGGCCACCCTGGCGGACGATGAACTGGGCGCTGGCATCCGGGCTGACCGGTGGCAGGTACTTGCTCAGGCTGGCGTCCGGCATGGCGGTCCGTGCCTCGGTCCACAGCGCATCGGCGCTCAGGGTCTGGCTGGCAGGCGTCACCTTCATCAGCTCGGGATACATGAGATTGTCGAGCTGGGGCTTGAACAGGTACACCATGCCGGTGAGGGAGAGCAGGATCAGGAAGGGGGCGACGAAGAGGCCGGCGTAGAAGTGCCAGCGCCAGATCCGCTGGTAATGACTCGAGTCCCGGTTTTTCATCTCTGATCCTTGCGTTAATGACCAACGTTTCTGTTGGTGGAATGTTCATGGCGGCGCGGATAATAGCAGCAACGTTTTGTTAACTGCAACAGAACATGATGGGAGGGGCGGCCGATCCATATTGCTTGGTTATCTGTGCCCGCCATGGGCAGTCAGGCGCTAGCACAAGGGCTTGGTCATCGGGGGTGGCATGGAATGTTGATAGATAAATCCTTACCTTGTTGCAACATGTCACCGTTCTGGTGCAGTGGGAAAGGATCCAGGGAAGGAGACTGGCGTGAAGGTGCAACCACACGGCCATGTTGAGATACAGCGGCGCTGACAGGTGTTGATCTGTCCGCCGAGCGGCCCCTTCAACCTGATGGGGGCCATGGGCTATGAGACTGCCTTCAGCCAGCAGATAGCTAAATTGCGCGATGCGCCCATGGGAATTGCCGAGGTGGCGACCGAGTGTGAGACTGCAGGGCGCCGAGGTGCTTACCCGCTCATCGATGCAGTCGGGCTCACCCATCTCGAACTCGCGGCAGATCAGCGGTCGTACTTCATAGAAGCTGCACGTCGTTGATAGGGCGGTTCAGCGCCACTTGCTACCCCTTGGTCAACTCAGGTTGATAAACCATTTGTCCCGCTCATCGATGCAGTCGGGCTCACCTATCTCGAACTCGCGGCAGATCAGCGGTCGCACTTCATAGAAGCTGCACGTCGTTGATAGGGCGGTCCAGCGCCACTTGCTACCCCTTGGTCAACTCAGGTTGATAAACCATTTGTCCCGCTCATCGATGCAGTCGGGCTCACCCATCTCAAACTCGCGGCAGATCAGCGGTCGCACTTCATAGAAGCTGCACGTCGTTGATAGGGCGGTCCAGCGCCGCTTGCTATCCCTTGGTCAACTCAGGTTGATAAACCATTTGTCCCGCTCATCGATGCAGTCGGGCTCACCCATCTCGAACTCGCGGCAGATCAGCGGTCGCACTTCATAGATACGGCACATCATGGTATTGCGGTCCAGCGCCGCACACCAGCCATCTTCTAGCCGGTGCATCACGGGCACCTGTCCCTCTATCTCGTCCACGTAGCGATCTGGCACGCCGGTATCGGTAAACAGCATGACTTCGAGGCGGCAGCAGCAGGCTTCGCAGTTCTGGCAGCTGACGTCGGCTTGGGGTTCTCTGTTCATCTGTGTTGTCCATGCCATGGGAAGGGCACATGTTCGATAAAAAACAGGCGCCTGCAAAGGCGCCCGTGCTGTGGTTCGTGACGCGTCGGGCAGGGTGCTGCCCGGGATCCTCCTTAACCCAGTTTGCGGGCGCGGTAGGTGCGCCCCTTGATCTTGCCTTCCTGCAACCGCTTGAGGGCGGCGCTTGCCACGCTGCGCTTCACCGCTACGTAGGAGTACTGCTCGGAGATCTGGATCTTGCCAACATCGGCCCCGGCAATACCGCCTTCGCCGGTCAGGGCCCCCAGGATGTCACCGGCCCGCACTTTGGTCTTGCGGCCCGCATCGATGGAGAGGGTCACCATCTGCGGCGCGATCGGCTTGATCTCGCGGCCTATCTCGGCCAGATCTCCCTGCGGCATCGGGGCCTGCTGGTACTCTTCGATGAAGTTGACGCGCTGTGCTTCGTTCGGCTGATACAGGCTCAGGGCCAGACCCTGCTGGCCGGCGCGGCCAGTACGACCGATGCGGTGTACGTGCACCTCGGGATCATAGGTCAGCTCGAAGTTGATGACGGCGCCCAGCTCCTTGATGTCCAGACCACGGGCCGCCACGTCGGTGGCGACCAGAATGGTGGCGCTGCCGTTGGCAAAACGCACCAGTACCTGATCCCGCTCGCGTTGCTCCAGGTCGCCGTTCAGCGCCAGCGCCGAGAAGCCCTTGGCGGCCAGGTGATCGGCCACATCGTTACAGGCGCGCTTGGTGTTGCAGAACACCACGCAGGAGCTTGGCTGATAGTGGCTCAGCAGCCAGGTCAGGGCGTCGAGGCGCTGACCGGCAGGCACTTCGTAGAGCTTCTGTTCGATGGCGCTCCCCTCGTGCAGGGACTCCACGCTCACCTCGACCGGATTGCGCTGCACGCCACGGCTCATCTGGGCGATCCCCTCCGGGTAGGTGGCGGAGAAGAGCAGAGTCTGGCGCTGCTGGGGTGCATGGCTGATGACCCGGTTTATCTCTTCGCCAAAGCCCATGTCCAGCATGCGATCCGCTTCATCCAGCACCAGCGTCTTGAGGCCGGAGAGCTCCAGCGTGCCCTGTTCCAGGTGCTTGAGAATGCGCCCCGGGGTACCGACGGCGATGTGGGCACCGAAACCCAGCGTGGCGGATTGCGGCGCGGTCGGGGTGCCGCCACACAGGGTCACCAGTTTGACGTTGGGCAGGGCGCGCGCCAGACGACGGATCTCCTGGGCCACCTGATCTGCCAGTTCGCGGGTTGGGCAGAGCACCAGCGCCTGCACCTCGAGCCGGTTGACGTTGAGGCTGGAGAGCAGGCCCAGGGCGAAGGCGGCTGTTTTGCCGCTACCGGTCTTGGCCTTGGCGATCAGATCTTTGCCATCAAGCACCAGGGGCAGGCTCTGGGCCTGAATCGGGGTCATCTGCAGATAACCCAGACTGGTGAGGTTTTCGAGCAGGGCGGGGGAGAGGTTGAGGCTGCTAAATTCGCTGTTGTTCACAAAAGGACTCTATTTCGGAGAAAACGGGGATGCGCTAACGCTAAGGCCGCGCATTGTACCAGAATGCGGCCTCGGGTGTGGCGGATTTTTGAACGCCTGAGCAAAGGCATGTGGTGAGGCGTGTGAAGGAAAAAGCGGAGCTTTTCCTGTTTGTGTGCGAGGAACAGCATACAAAACAGCGTCAAAAATAGCGCGATGAAGCTGACCCCGTTCATCGAAAATAAGATAAACGTTTTTCAATCTGGTTTGATTAAATATTTTTCTATCAAATTTAACCTGACCGCTACGATGGGGCGGTGAACGCTTTGAGTGGATGTTGAAATTAGGTGGTTCACCAGTTTTAAAATTGAATGATTTATTTGTAAGTGACTGTTTGTTGGTTGTTTTATATTTAATTAACGATGATTTAATGCCGCGATTGGCGTTTAATTAATTTAAAAGCGTTTGTATTATCCTGCATGCATAATATTGCGCGGGATTGTGATGGCTATCTGATTTTTAAATGTGCAAATGTCTATGATGGCGCCGGTCAAAAATTACAATTCACTCAGGTGCTACAGGTATGGAATTCGTTCACTTTGTGCTCGGACTGGTCATGGTCCTCGCTCTCGCGTTGCTGGCTAACCGCCACAACTGGAAACAGATCAAACTGCGTTATATCGGCCAACTGCTGGTGGTCGAACTGGCGCTGGCCTGGTTCATGCTGAACTCCGAAGTGGGTCTGGCCGTGGTGGGTGGCTTTGCGGCTGGTTTTACCAAGTTGATGGAGTTTGCCAAACAGGGTACCGACTTTGTGTTCGGTGGCCTGGTCAACGAAGGGGCCTTCTCCTTCTTCCTGATGGTGTTGATGCCCATCGTCTTCATCTCGGTGCTGATCGGTATTTTGCAGTACATCCGTCTGCTGCCCATCGTCATCCGCGGTATCGGTACCGTGCTGGCCAAGATCAACGGCATGGGCAAGCTGGAATCCTTCAACGCCATCAGCTCCATGATTGTCGGCCAGTCCGAGAACTTCATCGCGCTCAAGAACACACTGCCGCACCTGAACGAGAAGCAGATGTACACCCTGGCGGCGACGGCCATGTCCACCGTTTCCATGTCCATCGTCGGTGCCTATATGCAGCTGATCGAGCCGCGTTACGTGGTCGCCGCGCTGGTACTCAACATGTTTAGCACCTTCATTGTGCTCTCGCTGATCAACCCGTATGAGCCGGACAACTCGGTCACAGACCTGAAAGCCATCGTCGAGGGCGACGAGCACCACACGCCGAAGAGAGAGAACTTCTTCGAGATGTTGGGTGAGTACATCATGGCCGGTTTCTCCGTGGCCGTGATCGTGGCGGCCATGCTGGTGGGCTTTATCGCCTTGATCGCCCTGATCAACTACCTGTTCGAGATGGCGTTTGGCGTCAACTTCCAGTTCGTGATGGGCTACCTCTTCTACCCAATCGCCTGGATCCTGGGTATCCCGAGTGGTGAGGCGCTGCAAGCCGGTTCCATCATGGCAACCAAGCTGGTGACCAACGAGTTTGTGGCCATGATGGATCTGGGCAAAGTGGCTGCCGAGCTCTCTCCACGCACCGTCGGCATCCTCTCCATCTTCATGGTGTCGTTCGCCAACTTCAGCTCCATCGGCATCATTGCCGGGGCGGTGAAGGCATTGAACGAAGATAAGGGCAACATGGTCTCCCGCTTTGGCCTGAAGCTGGTGTACGGTTCTACCCTGGTGAGTCTGCTCTCTGCTGTGATTGCCGGTGTGATGATCTAATCGCACCTCGCCATCACCACGACAACCCCCTGCCTCGGCAGGGGGTTGTTTTTTCAGGGGGGAGCAAAGGTGCCTCCCGCTGATCTGCAGTGGTGCCGGGTCTGGGCCCGCTCAACCGGCCCAGTGGTTCCAGTAACCGGCCGCCAGCAGGGTGAGGGTGCAAAAGCCGGTCTCGATGGCACCGCCGCTCTTGAGCGGCCAGCCCGGCAGCCGGTAGCGCTGCTTGAGCGGCCAGAACAGCGGAATGCCGGCGGGGGTGAGCCAATCCCCCAGCAGGTGGCTGAGGTAGCCGATAATGAGCGCATCCTTTATCCCGACGGGCAGCAGGTCGGGTGCCAGGCTCTGATCCAGCCCCCACACGGCCACGGCCACCGCCAGCAGGCTGTGGGTGAAGCCGCGATGACCGAACAGCCGTGACAATGGTTTGGAGATCCAGGGTAGTCGCTGACCTAGCACGGACTTGGGGTGGTCGAGATCCGGCAGCAGGGCGCTGGCCAGCGCGGCGGGTATGGTCTGCCACAGGCTGGCATCGGCCAGTGCCGGTGTGAGCTGGAGCTTGTGGGCGAGCAGGGTGCAGGTGACGGAAAACAGCAGGTGCCCTTGGGCTGTCATGGTGGCTACGGCATGGAGAAATGGCGGCGCATCTTACCAGCCTGATGGTTGTGGTCAGCTGTTATTTTAAAAATCAGGATGTTACGGCGAAAAAGCGCCCAAATAGGGCGCCTTTAGGGTCTCTTTACAGCTTGCCCTTGATCAGCCACTTGTCGAGGGCGTTGGCGAAGCGCTGCTTGTCAGCGGCATTGAAGGGGGCCGGGCCACCGGTCTGCACGCCGGCCGAGCGCAGCTCTTCCATGAAGTTGCGCATGCCGAGCCGCGCCTGGATGGTCTCGCGGGTATAGATCTCGCCGCGGGGGTTGAGTGCCTCGCCACCGGCATCGATCACCCAGGAGGCGAGCGGTATGTCGCCAGTGATCACCAGATCCCCCGGCGTGACCTGTTGGGCGATGACATGATCCGCCACATCGAATCCCTTCTCCACCTGCTGGGTCTTGATATAGGGGGAGGGGGGCACGCGCAGTCCCTGATTGGCCACTAGCGTGGTGACGACCTGGGCGCGGTGGGCGGCGCGGTAGAGGATCTCCTTGACCGGGAGGGGGCAGGCATCGGCATCGACCCAGATGGGCATGGCATGGCTTCCTGTGTCTGAAATAAGGCCGCATCTTAACATGGCCAGCGCGGGTCGGCCCCTAGGGCTGAGTCAGGCCGGGCTTTAGTGTAAGCTGGCCCGATGAGACTGAATGAAAAGGACGAGCAGATGGATCGGGTACCCAGTGATGTGATTTATGCCCTGACCCTGGATGGCAAGGGTGGCATGCAGCCACTGGCGGCGGGGAGCGAGATCCCGGGGAAGAGCCCTGGCTGGCTGCATCTGGATTACGGCAATCCGGAAGCGGCCCGCTGGTTGCTGCACACCCCCTTGCTCAATGAGGCTGCCAAAGAGTCACTGCTCGGCCAGAGCAACAGGCCCAAGCTGGTGCGGATGGGGGAAACCGTGCTGCTGATCCTGCGCGGTATCAATCACAACAAGGATCACAGGCCCGAAGAGATGGTGGCGCTGCGCATTTTTATCACCCCGGATCTCATCATCAGCAGCCGTCGTCGTCCGCTGCTCTCCGAGCAGGATGTGTTCAACCAGCTGACGCTGGGCGGTGGTGCCGATACCCCGGCCGATTGGCTGGTGGAGGTGTGTGATGCCCTGACCGACCGGGCGGGGGAATTTGTCGAGGAGCTGCATGATCAGATCCTGGATCTGGAGGAGATGGTGCTGATGCGCGACCTGCCCGCCAACGGCAGACTGGCGCTGATCCGCAAGCAGCTCATCATGATCCGCCGTTACCTCTCCCCCCAGCGGGATCTGGTGGCGCGTCTTGCCAACGAGAAGATCAGCTGGCTGGACGAGGATGACCGCCGCCGCCTGCTCGACATTGCCGACCGGTTGCGGCGCTGGCTGGATGATCTGGATGCCGGGGTAGCGCGCACCGCCGTGCTGGCGGACGAGATCAACAACCTGATGGCGGAGGCAACCAATCGCCGGGCTTACCAGATGTCGGTGATGGCGCTGCTATTTCTGCCCGCCAGCTTCCTGACCGGTCTGTTTGGTATCAACCTGGGGGGGATTCCGGGGGCCGAGAGCCCGACCGCCTTCTGGGTCTTCTGCGGCTCGCTGGTGGCACTGGCCACCGGGCTGGCCGTCTGGCTCAAACACAGACGCTGGTGGTAAGGAGTCGTCATGACCATATGGCAATCTTTTGGTGTAACCCTGCTGCTGTTGCTGTGCCACACCCAGATCCGGCGGCTGATCCACAAGAGCCTGCTGGCGCTCGGCCAGAGCAGGCAGGTGAGCGAGAACCGGGTGCTCTACGTGGCCCATGTGTTCCACTTCCTGCTCGGCTGCGCCACCCTGCTGATCCTGGCCGGGGTGTGGGGGCTCGACTTCTCCCGGCTGGTGGTGCTCGCCTCCTCCTTCTTCGCCGTGCTCGGGGTTGCCATGGTGGCGCAGTGGTCGATCCTCTCCAACATCACTGCCAGCATCACCATCTTTTTCGCCTTCCCCTACAAAATTGGCGACCGGATCCGCATCCTCGACAAGGACGATTCAGTCACCGGTATCATCACCGAGATTGGCCTGTTCTACCTGCAGGTGCGCGATGACAACGGCGATCTTGTCACCTATCCGGCCAACCTGATCCTGCAAAAACCGGTCAGGCGGCTGGATGGCAAGGGGGCAGAACCGCTGCAACCGGAATGAAAAAAAGCTCCTTACGGAGCTTTTTTTGTCTTGAATGTCGCTCAGCGTTCGAAGAAGCGATAGAGATGTTCGACCTGGATCGGGCAATCCGCCACCAGATGTACGTGCTGGCGTGCCTCTTCGACCGAGCCGAAATAGCGGGGGCAACCCAGGGTGTCTGTCATCTCGTACAACCTGCCATCCTGGCCCCTGAACTCCACTATCCAGCCCGGCAGTATGGCATCCTGCAGGATCTCGGCTTCCTTGAAGGCTTGCTGCTGGTAGAGCAGGCGAAGTTCGCTGACTGTCATGACGTCCTCCTGTGACTCATAGCGTCTCTTCAAGTCTAGTGGCTGGGGCTGGTGGCGGCCCGGATCATTTGGCCGTGTTCAGGCACTCCCAAGCCCAGCGAATGCGAATGAAGGTCTCGGCATCACCACCGCGATCCGGGTGGTGCTGCAGTGCCAACTCGCGCCAACGGCGGCGGATTGTCTCCTGGCTGGCATTGGCGGTCAGCTCGAACAGGGCCAGGGCCTCCACCCTGTGTCCTGCGCCATCATAACGACGCCAGAAGCGGGTAAGCAGTGCTTCCACCTCTGCTCGGTCGGTCTGCCAGAACACCTGCCAGTCGAGATAGTAACTGCGCAAATTTTCACCAATGGCAAAGGCGTGGCTGGCATCTGGGACATTCGTCAGCGGTTCGAGCCGGATATCCAGGGTGCTGATCACCAGCCACCACCCCTCTTGCCAGAGTTCGGCTTGCAGCTGGTAGAGGGCGTTCATGATCAGGAAGTTGACCCGAAACAGCTGTAACTGCTCATCGTCGGCCAGCACCGGAATGGCCCCCTGCTGGCGCAGGGCGGACATCAGCTCGTGCACCTTGTAGCTGCTCGCCGCCTGTTGCAGCAGGGCTAGCAGAGGGGCTATCAGAGGGTTGGTGCTCTGGTCACTCATCACATTCGATTCCTCCGGGTGAGGTGGCCCTCTGTCTGTGGTGTCCGCGGTGCGCTACGTACAGACGAGGTGGTGATGGATCAGAGTGACATTCACGACGGGGCGGGGCAAGGCGCTGTGGCAAGGTAGGCGAAGAAAAAGACCGCCAGCTGGGCGGTCATGAGATTGAGCCGGATTAGATGGGGCTCTCTTTGTGGAGATCGGTGACACAGTCGGCCACTGCCAGCACCAGCGCCGAGCGCACCACCTGATCGAGCCGGTTGAGCTGCATCTGGTAGAAGGCCCAATCCTCTTCGCTGGTGGGGGGCGCCAGTTTCATCATGCCACCCTGATTGACGCCGTGCAGACGGTCGAGCAGGTCGCGGATCGGCTTGTCGCTGAAGCGGTAATCCTTGGGGTCGCGCACCAGAAAGTCGCGGATCTTGAGATAAGCCTCCAGATCCTGATAGCGCTCGAGGGAGATGAGGCCGAGGGCGAAGATGAGCTTGAGGCGTACCTCCAGCTGGCCGAGAGGGCCGCTCTGGTTGAGCAAGGGTTCGATGGCGTATTTGACGGCATACTCCTCCTGACGGAACGCGCGTCGCATCAGGGAATCGACCGCTTCTTCCAGGATGGTCACGGCTTCGAGAAAGAAGCCGCGGGGGCCATCCTGCTCGTTCAGTCGTTCCAGTACTTCATCTTCCTGGTGTGTGGTCATAGGTGTATAGGGTCCAGCTGACAAAGGAGAGAGAGTGCCTCTCTCCCGGTTTTTATCGTATGGGGCACATTCCCTTGCCATTCAAGCGCTTGGCACGCTATCAGGGCTGGCTGAATGCGCCGCAAGCAGGGTCATTACAAGGTTTCGTAACGGGCGACAATGGCGCTAACCACCTCGCTCTCTTCATCCAGGCCGGTGACGTGGGCCAGCGCTTTGGTCGGGCCAAGCTCCGCCAACAGGTGTTGCAACTCCACCGCCTGCGGGTCATCGGCATTGCGATAGTGCAGCGCCGCGGCGATCCCCTCCTGCAACTGCTCGCTCGGCAGGCCGTACTCCAGGGTGCCGAGCAGCGGTTTCACCAGCCTGTCTCCCGCCGCCAGTTTGCGCAGCGGCTGACGGCCGACCCGGTCAATTTCGTCCACCAGATAGGGGTTGGCGAAACGGGCCAGGATCTTCTCTATGTAGGCGGCATGCAGGCCGGGATCGAAGCCGTAGCGTTTCACCAGTACGGCCCCGCTCTCCTCCATGGCACGGCGCACCTTGCTACGGATCAGCGGATCCTCGATCGCCTCGCGGATGGTGCGATAGCCCCGCAACTTGCCGAGATAGGCGGTGACGATGTGGCCGGTGTTGAGGGTGAACAGCTTGCGCTCGACGAAGGCCATCAGGTTGTCGGTGGGTTCCATACCCGCCACCTGCGGCAGCTCCCCCTTGAACTGGGTCTGATCGACGATCCACTCGCTGAAGCTCTCCACCGTCACTTCCAGCGGATCATCGTTGGCTGCCGCGGTGGGCGGTACGATGCGATCCACCGCCGAGTCGACAAAGCCGACACAGGATTCGAGCGTGGCATGATACGCGACCGGCAGGTGCTTGAGTACCTCCTGCTTGAGATGCGTGGTGCCGCGCACCATGTTCTCGCAGGCGATGACGTTGAGGGGGGTCAGGTTGCCGGCATCGAAGCGGGCCTGCAGCCCCTTGGCCAGGGTGCTGGCAATTTTGTCCAGAATATTGGGGCCGACCGCGGTAGTGACCAGATCGGCGGTGATGATACGGGCGATCACCTCGTGACCGGCGGAGCTGACCGCCGCCACGTTGCGCACCACGTCCAGTTTCTGATCCGCCCCCACCACGTGCACCTTGTACTCCTGGCGGTGGTTGAGCTGATCGATCAGGGTCTCGTTGACGTCGGCGAAGGTGACCTGATGGCTGGCGTCCGCCAGCAGTTTTCCGATGAAGCCACGACCGATGTTACCAGCACCAAAATGCAATGTTTTCATAATATTAACCTCTTTAACCAAAGACGATGAAGGACGATTACGCCGCATGCTCGGCACCCAGCAGATCCAGAAACGCCTGGGGATCCGTGGTGCTGGCCAGCCGGTCGATGAGACCGGGTTCATCCAGTGCATTGGTCAGGCGGGTTATCACCTGCATGTGTTCGTCGTTGCACGCGGCGATGCCGATCACCAGTCGCGCCACCTCGTCCGCCGCTTCACCAAAGGCGACGCCGGCCGGATACTGGCAGATGACGATGCCGGTACGCTTCACGAACTTCTTGGCGGCGATGGTGCCATGGGGCACGGCGATAGATTCGCCGAGGTAGGTGGAGACCAGCTGCTCGCGCTCCAGCATGGCGTTGACATAATCGGGTGCCACGTAGCCCCGCTCCGCCAGCAGCTTGCCGGCAGTCCGGATGGCGGCCTCCTTGTTGTCCGCTTTCAGTCCCAGATGCACGTCCTGACGGCTCAGGGTGAACACCTCGCTGGCCTGCGGTGCGTAGCTGTCGTCGTTGGCCGCGATCAGCAGCTGCGGGGTGGCGACGTCATCGTTGGCGGCCCGGGTCAGGCTCTGTACCAGCTCCTGATAGAGGCCGTTGTCGAGGAAGTTGGTGAGCGAGATATGGTGGGCGTTCGGCGCATGGCG
Source organism: Aeromonas sp. 1HA1 (assembly GCF_029237385.1). NCBI lineage: Bacteria > Pseudomonadati > Pseudomonadota > Gammaproteobacteria > Aeromonadales > Aeromonadaceae > Aeromonas > Aeromonas sp. 1HA1. The sequence continues at coordinate 51,908 of NZ_JAACGC010000012.1, read as the reverse complement.
ACGGGCCCGCTCGGTCAGATCCTTGTGGGTGATGACCCAGTCCACCTGATCGTCGAGCTGATCGATGGCGCGGTTGGTGACGCTGATGTCGAGCCCGGCGGCCTGCACCCGCTTGCGTAGCATGCCGGCACCCATGGCGCTGGAACCCATGCCCGCATCGCAGGCAACCACGATATTGCGCACCGCCATCAGTTCACCGCCCGGCTTCTTGGCTGCTGCGGTCTCGGGCTTGCCGCCCTTCATGGCTTTCATCTTGCGAGTGGCTTCACCCAGCGCATCGGCCTCGTCGGCTTCCGGCTGTTGGGCACGGACGAACACGGCGGCGACCAGGAAGGAGACCAGGGTCGAGCTGATGATGGAGAGCGCGACCCCGATCAGGGAGGCTTTCGGCGTCATCAACAGCACGGCGAAGATGGAACCCGGTGAGGCAGGGGAGACCAGACCGGCGTTGAACAGGGTCAGGGTGAAGACCCCGGTCATGCCACCGGCGATCACCGCCAGAATGAGGCGCGGGTTCATCAGCACATAGGGGAAGTAGATCTCGTGAATGCCGCCGAAGAAGTGAATGATGGAGGCGCCAGCCGCGGACTGCTTGGCGGCGCCACGGCCGAACACCATGTAGGCCAGCAGCACGCCCATGCCCGGGCCCGGGTTCGCTTCAATCAGGAAGAAGATGGAGCTGCCGTGCTCGGTCGCCTGCTGGATCCCAAGTGGTGAGAAGATACCGTGGTTGATGGCGTTGTTGAGGAACAGGATCTTGGCCGGTTCGACGAAGATGGAGGTGAGCGGCAGCATGTGGTTTTCCACCAGGAAGCCGACGCCACCGGCCAGCACGCCGGAGAGCACCTTGACGAAGGGGCCGATCACGAAGAAGGCGAGGATCGCCAGCAGCATGCCGATGAGGCCAGCGGAGAAGTTGTTGACCAGCATCTCGAAGCCGCTCTTGACGCGCCCTTCCATTACTTTGTCGAAGCGCTTGATGGCCCAGCCACCGAGCGGGCCGACCATCATGGCGCCCATGAACATGGGGATGTCTGTCCCCACGATGACGCCCATGGTGGTGATGGCACCGACTACGCCACCGCGCTCACCGCCCATCAGTTTGCCGCCGGTGTAGCCAATCAGCAGCGGCAGCAGGTAGGTGATCATGGGGCCGACCAGCTTGGCCAAGGTGTCGCTTGGCAGCCAGCCGGTGGGGATGAAGAGGGCGGTAATGAAGCCCCAGGCGATGAAAGCGCCTATGTTGGGCATGACCATATTGGACAGGAAGCGTCCAAAATTCTGTATCTTGACTTTGGTATCCGGTGATAACATGTCGGGACCCCGTTTTAAGCCTGTTTGATTAAAAGTGGTAGTCGGGATGACGGGTTTTGCCGAACCTTCATCCCAGTCGTCTAAGCAACTTCAATCTACCAGCTTGTGATCACATTAGGTTGAAAACGGGGTGCCTTGTGACACACCTCTCAAATATCCAGGCTACCCCCCTCCCTTGATAGTGACTTTGATCACATACAGGCGTTGTAGTTTGGCTACATATCGATCTTTCCTGCTGATAACACACATTCAATGTGATTAAGATCACCTTATTTGGCTTGCGCAATCCCGCACTCAGTGTGACGTCTGTCACAAACGCATTATTTGTATTCAAATGGGGCAATTGAAGTGACCTCCAATGAGAGGGGCAGGACGATGAATCCTTCGCCTTATACTGTTAATGGCAAATGAATCAATTGCTTTGTAACCCACTTTCAGTTTCCCACTCAGCTTCTTCAGCCGCATTACCCCCTCCAGCAGGCCCCGATCGAAGCGTTGACGCAACAGATTGACAAACAGCAGCGCCGCCAGAGCAGCGTCTCCGGCACACTCATGCCGAGCCTGTCTATACGTATAAAAAAGCCCGCAGAGTTGCGGGCTTATGGATATCCAGTGGTTGACGCCGGGTTTAGTCCGCCTTGGGAGCGGTCTCGGCAGGGGTCTCAGCGCTCTCGGCCACCGGTGCTTCCGGTGCCGGGCCCGGCACCAGCTCGACCGCCGGTTTGGCGATGAGGGAGCGAGTCTCTTCCACCGCTTCACTCAGCTTGACCTCGATGATCTGGCCCAGCTCATAGACCACCTCGGTCTTGTCCAGATAGACGCGGCCGTTGTCCCAGTTGCACTCCAGGCGATCCTTGTTGTCGAGGATATGGCGAGCAGGCATGAAGACCACGGCTCCGTTCTCCTGCAGTCGCAGCTTGAGACCGGCACGCATCACGTCGATGATCTCGGCGTTGAACACCTTGTCGGTGCCGGCATCGGCCTTGAGGTAACGGACATAGAGCCAGTCACCGATGTCGCGCTCCACCATGCGGTGCAGGCGGCGACAGGCGGTCAGGTGATCGGTCAGTTCCTGGCTCGGGCGCTCGCCCGGGGTCTTGCCGGCGATGACGGCCTTGAGCAGGCGATGGTTGACCATGTCGCCGTATTTGCGGATCGGGGAGGTCCAGGTGGCGTAGGCATCCAGACCCAGGCCGTAGTGGGCACCCGGCTCGGCGGACATCAGCGCATAGCTCTGGAAGCGGCGGATCTTGCCATCCAGCCAGCGGGTATCCAGGTTGTCGATCCAGCGGCGCAGGGCGCAGAAGCCCGACAGGCTGGCGATCTCGTCGCGTTCGAACGGGGCGTCGGCGCTTTTCATCAGGTCGATGGCGCCGTCGAGGGACTCTTCATCGAATCCTGTGTGGACGTTGAAGATGCCGTAGCCGACACTTTTGCCCAGCACGCGACCGGCGCAGATGTTGGCGGCGATCATCGACTCTTCGATCATGCGGTTGGCGATGCGGCGCGGCTCCACGTGGATGGCCAGCACGGCGCCGTTCTCACCCAGCTCGAAGTCGTAGTCGGGTCTGTCCGGGAACACCAGCGCATGCTCGGTGCGCCATGCGATGCGCGCCTCTGTCATGGCTTTCATCAGCGGCAGCTGGGCCATGACGCCTGCGTCTATGGTCAGCTCCTTGCCATGCTCGGCCCAATCGGAGACCTCGTCATAGTTGAGACGGGCATGGGAGATGATACGGGCGGCGAAGAATTCGGTCTCTTCCAGCAGCAGGCCATCTTCGGCGATCAGCAGGCGGGCGCACAGGGTGTTGCGCTCCTCACCCTCTTTCAGGGAGCAGAGCTCGTCGGAGAGGGTGCGCGGTATCATGGGCACGTTGCGGCCCGGCATGTAGACGGTAAACGCGCGCTGGGCGGCTTCCTTGTCCAGCTCGCTGCCTTCGGCCACATAGGCGGTCGGATCGGCGATGGCGACCAGCAGTTCCCAGCCGTTGTCCAGCTTGCGGATGGCCAGGGCGTCATCCATGTCCTTGGTTTTGGCGCCGTCGATGGTGAAGAAGGGGACCGCAGTCAGGTCGGTGCGCGGCAGCTCTTCCTCCTTGATGACATTCCACTCGGGCAGATCGGCCGGTTCAATCTGGGCCAGGTTGTGGCGCGCCAGCACTACCCACCAGGGCACGTTGTGGTCTTCCTGATCGGCGATTTTGTGGCTGATCTCGGCGGAGAAGTTGCCATCACTCAGGGCGTGACGCTTGAGGGTCGCAACCACCCAGTCCCCTTCCTGGAAGGACTTCTCATCCAGACCCTTCTTGGCGCGGGCCTTGATGGCATCCTTGATCAGCGGATGGTCCGGCACCACGTTGAGGCGATCGCGGAACATCTTCACGCGACCGACGAAGCGGGTCACCGCCTGCTCCAGCAGGGCATCCGGCTCGGCCACTTCCTTCTCTTTTTCGGTACGGATCAGGGCGCTCACCCGGTCACCGTGCATCACCTTCTTCATGTAGGGAGGCGGTACGAAATAGCTGGTCTTCTCATCGACTTCCAGAAAGCCGAAGCCCCGGTCCGAGGTGCGGATCACACCCTCTTTCTTGGGGATGTTTTCGCGGATTTGTTGCTTGAGCTGGGCCAGCAGCGGATTGTCTTGGAACATAAGTGAGGAACCTGAGTGGAGACCTGATGAAGAAACGCCCAGCACTATACGTTTTTACCCCTCCAAAGCCAAGGTGAATGGCCCCGTCAACCCCTGTACAGTGCGTGGCGCCCCTGATCGATCAGGCGCTGGGAGATCTGTTTGTGCAGCCCGCGCTCCAGCACCCAGCGGTGCCAGTAGAGGCGCTCGACGAGCTGATGCTGAGGGCTGAGATCGAGCAGGCTCCCCTGGGCCAGCTGCTGGCGGATCTGCAGTTCGGGGATGAGGCAGTAGGCGAGCCCCTGCTCGGCCATGGCGACGAAGGCCTCCGACGAGCGCACCGTGTGGCAAGGGTAGCCGCCGGGTTCCAGCCCGAAGTGGCGCGCCATGAAGCTCACATGCATGTCGTCGCGCTGATCGAAGGCCACTGCCGGCGCCTTGGCCAGCGCTGCCTGGGTCATGCCATTGGGAAAATGGCGGGCGACGAAGGCAGGGCTGGCGGTGAGCAGGTAGCGCATCTCGCCTAGCTCGTCGACGCAGCAGCCCGCCAGTGGCTGGCCGTGCAGGCTGACAGCGCCGAAGGCCTGCCCCTCACGCACCCGGTCCAGGGTGCGGCACTCGTCATCCACTAGCAGGTTCAGTTCGATGGGGTGCTGTTCCAGCAAGGGGGCCAGGGCGGGCAGGAACCAGGTTGCCAGGCTGTCGGCGTTGACCGCTATGCTGACCCGGATCGGGGCCTGCGGTTCGTCAGGATCGATCTCGCCGGCCAGCTCCAGTTCCAGCTGGCGCACCTGGCGGTAGTGGGCCAGCAGCTTCTGGCCAAGGGGGGTCGCCTGCAGCGGCTGGCTGCGAATGAGCAGCGGCTCGGCGAATTGCTGCTCCAGCTGCTTGATGCGCTGGGAGATGGCGGACTGGGTGATGTGCAGGCGCTGGGCGGCCCGCTCGAAGTTCTGTTCCTGCATCACGGCATCCAGCGCCAGCAGCAGCTTGTAGTCCAACGCCTTCATCAGTATTCCTTATCCGTAAAGGTATTTAGAAGGGATGCTACTGGAGTGGCGGTGGCAGGACAACGCTGCGCTGGCCATATCGCCGACAGGCCCGGCTGGCGTGGTGTACGGGGTGAAGCAGGTTGGTCACTGTGAGATGTGACAGTGGTGGTCAAAAGATATTCAGTGGATACTCCTTTTCGTCCGTTTTTGCATGGGGTGGAAACGGGCCATAGCGAGCACTTTTAATCCCGGGCCTTACCCCGGGATTTTTTTATGGTGATTATCACTCAGTGACCAGCTCACGCGCATCGGCATACTCGCCCTGCATGGGCTGGCCGACAGCACGGGCGAAGCGCTCATCCAGGTGAAAGCGTATACCGACCCCGCGCACCGCGCCCAGATCCACCGCCTGACGGTGGCCGAGTCGCTCTATGGGCAGGCCGAGACGGCGGAAGATGCGCTCCACCGGTAGGCTGACCACGGCGACCAGTTCCCTGATCCCCTTCGCCTTGGCGAAGGCATAGACCTCGCGGAAGATAATACAGGTCAGCTCGCTCACCCCGCAGTCCATGCGCGGCGCCCGGTTGGCGTCGATGGCAAGGCGGGTCAGCTCCCACACGTCGTTGCTGCGCGGTGGTGCCTCACCGGCGAGGGCGCTGGGGAATATGCTGGGCAGCATGTAGTCCTGGGCGCAACTGAGCAGCCGGATGCAGCCACACAGGCCTTCTTCGTCTTCGATCAGCACCCAATGGGTGTCCGGGGTATCGAAGCTGTCCTGCTCCAGGCCACGGTGGGACTCCACATCCCAGCCGAGGCGATCGGAGAAGACGCGATTACGGAAGCGATAAAGCTCGTTTTCTACCTCCCATCTGGGGTGTTCTTTTAATTTTCCTTTGAAAACAAGCATTCAGGTGTCTCCATTTTAGTGTTCGGCGCTATAATCGAGGCCCTGGCCAGGGGGGCTAGCATATGAAACAAGACCAACTGCTTGAGTACCTCGAACATTTCACTTTGGTAACGGACGGGGATCGTTTGGCCGAGTTGATCGGTCGGTTCACGCTCGGTATGGGCTATGACTACTACCGGTTCGCGCTGATCATTCCCATGTCGATGCAAAGGCCCAAGGTGGTGCTGTTCAATCAGTGCCCCGATTCCTGGGTGCAGGCCTATACGGCTAACCATATGTTGGCTTGTGATCCCATCATCCAGTTGGCTCGCAAGCAGACCTTGCCCATTTATTGGAACCGGCTGGAAGGACGGGCGCGTTTTCTGCAAGAGGGCAGTTTGGATGTGATGGGGTTGGCGGCGGAGTTCGGACTGCGCAACGGCATTTCGTTTCCGCTGCACGGTGCGGCGGGGGAAAACGGCATACTGTCGTTTATTACCGCCGAGCAGGCGTCGAGCGATCTGCTGCTGGACTCCTCGCCCATCCTCTCCTGGATGTCCAACTACATCTTTGAGGCGGCGATCCGGATTGTGCGGGTCAGTCTGCGGGAAGATGACCCTCAGGAGACCCTGACTGACCGGGAGACCGAATGCCTGTTCTGGGCCAGTGAAGGGAAAACGTCGGGTGAAATTGCCTGCATCCTGGGGATCACGGAACGTACCGTGAACTACCACCTCAATCAGGTCACCCGTAAAACGGGGTCGATGAATCGCTACCAGGCCATCGCCAAGGGGGTGAGCAGTGGCATTTTGCTGCCCAATCTGGAGCAGGTCCTTGTCACCAACTTCCCCAAGCTGATGCAATAAAACCTGCTGATTTTCGGGGCAGAGCGACAGGCTCACAATTGTCAGATCATGCAATTGACAGTTGGTGCCGGATGGGGGTCATTCCTGCCCTCAGGAATTCGGTTGATTAGAAAAATGAATGCATCAGAAAATTTATGAATTTCTCTGAACACTTCGTTGCCCCTTATAGTGCCGTCCAACTTCTCTTTTGGACGGTTCATTCATGTTTGCAACTATCCTGCAAGGCTTCACTCTCGGCCTTGCCATGATCATTCCCATCGGTGCCCAGAACGCCTTCGTGTTGAGCCGGGGCATCCACCGTAACCACCATCTGTTGGCGGCGACGCTCTGCTGTCTGTGCGATCTCATCCTGATCGGAATTGGGGTCTTCGGTGGGGCCAATCTGCTGGCGGCGAGCCCCCTGGGTCTGGCGCTGCTGACCTGGGGGGGCGTGCTGTTTCTCGGCTGGTTCGGCATTCGCTCCCTGCGCAGTGCCTGGCGGGGGCAGGGGGCTGCACTGGCGGACTCGCCCCGGTTGATGGGGTTAAAGAGCGTGCTGGCCATGACGCTCGGGGTGACGCTGCTCAATCCTCACGTCTATCTGGATACCCTGATGCTGCTCGGCTCCTTCGGCAGCCAGTTTGCCGAGGAGTTGCGGCCGGCCTTTGCAGCCGGGGCCATGTTGGCCTCCCTGGTCTGGTTCTACAGCCTGGCATTTGGCGCGGCTGCGCTCTCGCCCTGGCTTGCCCGCGGCAGGGTCCAGCAAGCTATTGATACTATTGTTGGTTTCATCATGCTGGGGTTGGCGTTGCAACTGGTTAGCGGAACTTTGCTGACCTCATAAGGCTTTTTTTGTGTCGTACCTCATAAAAATTAATCCCAGCTTCATGCCCTGACATATTCGTCTGTTAAATTCCTGCCGCTGGTAAAGCGACACTCATAATAAAAGGAACAAAACAGTGAATAAAACCATGAAGCTGGGTGCTATTGCAGCCATAGTGCTGTTGTCTGCCTGTAGCAACGAAAACGACAGCAAGGCGCAACCGGGAACGGTTGCCCTGCGTCTGATCCAGACCTCCGATATTCACTCCAACGTGCTGGGGTTCGACTACTACCAGAACAAGGAGGATCGCAAGTTTGGCTTCTCCCGCACCGCGCTGCTGATCCGCGCGGCCCGCGCCGAAAACCCCAACAACCTGCTGCTCGACAATGGTGACCTGATCCAGGGCACGCCGCTGGCGGATTACATCTTCGAGCAATCCGGTGCCGGCTACCTCGACAAGCAGGCCCATCCGGTGTTCAAGGCCATGAACGAGATGGGCTATGACGCCGGCAACCTGGGTAACCACGAGTTCAACTACGGGCTGGATTACCTCGCCAAGACACTGCAGGGCGCCAAGTTCCCCTATGTGAACGCCAACGTGTTCGAGGCGGGTGCCTTCAAACGCGATGCCAAGGGGCAAATAGACTGGAGCGGCAACAAGTTCAAGCCTTACCTGCTGCTTGAGCGCAAGGTGAAGGATGACAAGGGCCAGTTGCAGACCGTCAAGGTGGGCATACTGGGACTGACCCCGCCGCAGGTGCTGCAGTGGGACAAGCGTCATCTGGAGGGCAAGGTGGTGGTGGCCGACATGGTCGAGACCGCCAATCACTATGTGCCCGAGCTGCGCGCCAAGGGCGCCGACATTGTGGTAGTGGTGGCGCATACCGGCATCAACGCCAGCAGCTACGAGGCCATGATGGAGAACTCCGCCTGGCATCTGGCCAAGGTGCAAGGGGTGGATGCCCTGATGCTGGGTCATGCCCACAAGAACTTCCCGGGCGATTTCCCGGATCTGCCGGAGGTGGACAACCAGGCCGGCACCCTGCGCGGTGTACCGACCGTGATGCCTGGCTACTGGGGCAATCACCTCGGTATCATAGACCTCACTCTGGAGCAGGTGGGCGGCAAGTGGCAGGTGAAACAGAGCCAGGCCAGCCTGCGCAAGATTGACTCCAGCGAAGGCAGCGCCGTGGATCAGCGGGTTGTGGATCTGGTGCAGGCGGATCACGACGCCACCAACCAATGGCTGGATGAGCCGCTTGGCAAGATCACCTCCTCCATCCACAGCTTCTTCGCTCTGGTGCAGGACGACCCGTCGGTGCAATTGGTGAGCGATGCCCAGCGTCGCTACGCCGAGCAGCTGCAACAGGACGGTCTGCTCAAGGAGCCCTACCCGATCCTGTCGGTGGCGGCGCCCTTCCGTGGCGGTCGCAACGGCATCAACGACTTCACTTATGTGGCTCAGGGTGACATCTCCCTGCGCAACGTCTCTGACCTCTACATCTATCCGAATACTTTGCAGGTGGTCGAGGTGAATGGTGCCACCGTCAAGGAGTGGCTGGAGATGAGCGCCGGTCAGTTCAACCAGATCGACACCGGCAAGACAGAGGTGCAGTGGCTGGTGAACGAAAAGTTCCCCACCTACAACTTCGACGTGATCGATGGGGTGAACTACGAGGTGGATATCACCCAGCCGTCCCGTTACAGCAAGGAAGGGCTAAAGGTCAGCGATGGTCAGCGCATCAGCGCGCTTACCTTCAACGGTCAGCCCATGGATCCGGCCCAGAAGTTCTACGTGGTGACCAACAACTACCGCGCCAGCGGTGGCGGTCACTTCCCGGGTGTCGACGGCAGCAACATAGTGCATGAAGATCCCTCCGAGACACGGGAGATCATAGCCCAGTACCTGAAGGCCCAGTCTGCTGACAACCCCGGTGGTTTCAGCCCTGCGGCCAACAACAACTGGCACATGAAGGCTCTGCCGGCCAACGTGGACGTGCGGCTCTACTCCTCCCCCCGCGAAGAGGCCAGGCAGCTGGCCGGCGCGGATCTGGAGTACAAGTCCACCCTGCCGATGGATGATGCCCAGCACCCCGGCTACGCCATCTTCCGGCTGATCCGTCAGTAATACCTGACTGAAACCGGCGATAAAAAAAGCCCTCGCAGTGCGAGGGCTTTTTCGTGGGCAGCTGGTGGCGTGTGTTTAGTTCACCACAGCCACGTTGACCCTGCCGTTGCTCTGGGTCATACGAACCCGTGCGCCGGTAGTGAAGGTGGGGCTGGCTTTTTGTACCACTACGATGATTTCGCCGGTATCTCTTTTGATCTCGAGCTCGACGCCGTCGACCTGATTCAACCTGTTGCCGATGGCGTTGCCTGCCGCCGCGCCGCCAATGGCACCGCCGGCAGTGGCAAGGTTACGGCCGGAGCCACCACCTATGGTGCTGCCTAGCAGGCCACCGACTACGCCACCACCTATGGTCCCCAAAACAGACTCATCTTGGGCTTGGATCGTGACGGGACGGGTGGAGGTGATGGTGCCGAAGCTGACAGTTTGCACCTGTTTGGCGCGATCCCTCGTGTAGACGTCGCCAGAGAAAACATTGCTATTGGCGCAGCCAGTGACGGTCGTTGCGGCCAACAGGGCAATAAGAGTCGTTCGTTTCAACATGAGGGGCCTCCTGGGCTGGCATCTGATCTGGTTAATTCGGTTAGTGAGTTTAACTTTACGCTAAGCGGATTGAGCATGACACCCGCAAAGTGTAACCAATTATCAGACTCGGGGGGAGAGAGGTTGTCAGCGGCCGGGTCAGCCAAGCCGTTTTTCCAGCAGCAGGCGAGCTTCATCCGGGCCAAAATAGTCGCGCACCTCGGCAAGTTTTTGATAACCAAGTCGAAAGTAGAGGCGTTGGGCCGGATTGGCGGGATTGGCGGGATCCACTGTCAGCCTGACGTGTTCGACCCGCAAGTCTGTCAGCGTCTGCTCCACCTTTAGCATCATGCGCTCGGCGAGGCCGAAGCCGCGCACCTCGGGCAACACAGCCAGTGAGAGCAGCCAGCCTTGCGACCGATTCTGTCCCAGCCCGCCCAGGGCATAGCCCAGCAGCCTGCCATCCAGTTCGGCGACCAGCAGCAGCTCGGGCCACAGATCCATGGCCTGACGGAAGAAGAAGCCGGGGTAGGTATCCTCCCCGAAGACATCGACATCTATCTGCCAGATGGCGTGCATGTCGGTGTGGCGAGCCACTCTCAAAATGGGGGGCTGATGCATCCGGGTTCCTGTCATTGCATGCGTGCTGCCGTGCGGCAGTCAAAAAAGGAGCACAGGTTAGTGGGCCAGCCGGACTGATGCAAGCTGGTCTGGTGATGGGGCCGGCGCCGCAGCTGCCCGATTCAGGGTGGCAGGGGCCGATTGCTGGGCAATCTGGGGGCCTTGCGGCGGCTGTCCAGCAGGTGGTGCAGGGCGAGCCAGGGGTGATGCCACAGCATGCGCAGGCCGCTCCACTTCATGATCAGTTGTATCTGTTTGCGCATGGCCGGGGCATAGCAGTGGATGTTGCAGTTGGCACAGGTGGGTTTGTGGCCGTGACCATAGCGGCAGCGCCGCAGGCGCTGGTGGGCGAATGCTTGCAACTGCTGGCAGTGCCGGCAGGCGGGATCCTGATGATGGTGGTCGCAGTAGAGGCGGATCATGGCGCTGACCGTCTGCTGCTCGCGCATGAGTCTGGGGTGGTCACTCGCCTGTTTGCTGACTGCGGCGTGTGAGCCCCGGGCTGGGCTGGCATGATGACTTTTCATGGCCGCCATTCTCCTGACCTGCTCGTTTGGGGTGTTGATACAGGTCAAAAGGGGGAGAAAAAACAGGGCCCGCAGGCCCTGTGTCATCAGATGAGGCTGGTTGCCTGCTCCAGCCAGGCGAGATCCTCGCCCTCAAGCAGTGGGCTCAGGCGGCGGAACACCTCGACATGGTATTCGTTGATCCAGCGGAACTCTGCCGGGCTCAGCAGACTGCGGTCGATGAGGCGAGTATCGAACGGCACATAAGTCAGCCGTTCGAAGCCCAGCATGGGCAGCTCGCCGACCTGTGCCTGTTCGGTCACCACCACCAGGTTTTCGCAGCGGATGCCGAACGCATCTTCGCGGTAGTAACCCGGCTCGTTGGAAAGCACCATGCCCGGTTGCAGGGCGACCATGCTCCCTTTCGGCGCGATGCGCTGGGGGCCTTCATGCACGCTCAGGAAGTGGCCGACCCCGTGACCGGTGCCGTGGTCATAGTTGTAACCGGCTTGCCACAGCGGCATGCGGGCCAGTACGTCGAGCTGGATGCCGGCGGTGCCGCGCGGGAAGCGGGCCTGATCCAGTGCGATATGGCCCTGCAGTACCCGGGTAAACATCGCTTTCTGCTCGTCGGTCACCTTACCCACCTTGATAGTACGGGTGATGTCGGTGGTGCCATCCATATATTGCGCGCCGGAATCCAGCAGATAGAGGCTGTCCTGACCGAAGGGGCGCGGGGTGCCGTTGGTGTGACGGTAGTGGCACATGGCGGCGTTGGGGCCAAGAGCGGAAATGGTATCGAAGCTCGGCTCGACATAGTGCTCCTGCTCACGGCGGAATGCTTCCACCTGATCGGCCAGGGTGCCTTCATCCACCCCCTCGAACTCGCCGGAGACGATCAGCCGATCCAGCCAGGCAAGAAAGCGGGTGACGGCGACGCCATCGCGCAGATGGGCGGCGCACATGCCGGTCAGCTCGACCTCGTTCTTGCACGCCTTCGGCAGCATGGTCGGATCCTGGCCGGCCACCAGGATGGCGCCTGCCTCTTCCATGATGAGCTGGGTCCAGGCGTTGGCCGTGTTGGGGTCGGCCAGCACTTTTTGCTGGTCTTCACCAATGCGTTGCAGCACGTCACCCAGCTTGTCGATGGGGTAGACGGAGACGTCTTGGCCAACGTGTTGGGTGAAGGCGAAGCAGTCAATTTTGTCGGTGTCGACGAAGAAATCCATGCTGGTGTTGGCGTAGAGCACGGCAAAGCCCAGCACCACAGGCAGCCGTGCCACATCGCGCCCACGCAGGTTGAGCAGCCAGTTGATGGGCTCGGCCTGGGTCAGCAGCACCGCATCCAGCCCGCGCTTGCGCAGATCTGCCGCTAGCAGTTCACGCTTGGCCTGGCTCGACTGGCCGGCCAGCTCTTCGCTGTAGAGGATGACCGGGGTCTTGGTCGGCACGGGGCGATCGCTCCAGTGCAGATCGATGGGGTTCTGTTCCACGCGTACCAGCTCGATACCACGCTCGGTCAACACGGCCTTGGCGTGTCGATACCAGGCCAGGCTGTGCAGGCGGGGGTCGAAACCGACCCGGGAGCCGGACGGCAGCTGATCCGCCAGCCACTGGACGTGGGGATCTTCATTGAGGTGGAGAAACTCAAACAGCTCGGCCGGTGCCTGCATACGGGCCTGCACAGTGTAACGACCATCGATGAACAGGGCCGCCCGCTGCGACATGATGATGGCGAGCCCGGCGGAGCCGTTGAAACCGGTGATCCAGTCCAGACGCTCGGCGTAGGCGGGAATGTACTCGCCCAGGTGCTCGTCATCGTGGGGGACGATAAACGCGTCCAGCTCCTGCAGGGCCAGCACGGCTCTGACTTGGGCCACGCGGGTTTCAATTATCTCGAAATGATTCATGTCGTTAGTGCCAGATGGTTGCTATATGAGTGTTCAGTTTTTATGGCCACTATCCAGGATCCGTTTGATCGACTGGCCTGCCGCTTCGATATGTTGTTTGAGCAGTACCACCGCCTCGTGCTTGCGCCGGGCGCGGCACAACTCCAGCAGTTGGGCGTGTTCACGCTCCGCCTTGTCCACGCCGTCGCTGGCAAACAGCAACTCGAAGCGGACATAGCGGTCACAGCTCAGATTTATCTGGGCGATCAGTTCAAGTGCCTGGGGGCGACCGGCTGCCTGATAGAGGGTGGCGTGAAAGCTGTGGTTCAACTCGGCCCAGTGTTCGATCTGGGTGCCTGATTCGAACGCCTGATCAAACTGGGCGAGGATCGCCTCCGCTTGCGCGAAGGTGGCTTCCGTCATCTTGTCGACGGCGTGAAACAGGGTATCGGCTTCCAGCAGGGCTCGCAAATAAAAGAGCTCCTCGATGGCCGAAGTGTCCAGCATGGTGACCACGGCGCCGCGGTGGGCCTCGAACTTCACCAGCCCCTGGGCCTCCAGCTGCATCAAGGCTTCCCGCACCGGAATGCGGCTCACCGCCAGCTCCTTGGCGATGGCATCCTGACGCAGGGGGGCGCCGGCGGGGAATTCGCCACGCAGGATCCGGCCACGGAGGTTTTCCATCACCATCTGGGTTCGGGTCTTGTAGGGTGGGGTCATGGTTGGGTCACAGGGGAATCGTTACGAAATTGTATATTGTATAAAGTTGGGCTGAATCTAACGTGCAACCGCACACAAGGCAAGGTTTGGCGGGGATCAAACGCCGCCCTTTGGTTAAAAAAATACCGGTCAGCAGGGCTGACCGGTATGGATGTCGGTAAGAGAAGGGGGCTGGTGTTACAGCTGCGGACCCGCAGCAATCAGGCGCTTGCCCTCTTCGTTATCGGTGAAGCGCTCGAAGTTCTTGATGAAGCGCTGGGCCAGATCCTGGGCCTTGGCATCCCACTCTGCCTTATTGGCATAAGTGTCGCGCGGGTCGAGGATCGCCGGGTTCACGTCGTGCAGTGCGGTCGGCACTTCCAGATTGAATATCGGCAGCACCTTGGTCTCGGCCTTCTCGATGGAGCCATCCAGGATGGCGTCAATGATGGCGCGGGTATCCTTGATGGAGATGCGCTTGCCGGTGCCGTTCCAGCCGGTGTTGACCAGATAGGCTTCTGCGCCGGCCGCTTCCATCCGTTTCACCAGCTCCTGGCCGTACTTGGTCGGGTGCAGACTGAGGAAGGCTGCGCCGAAGCAGGAGGAGAAGGTCGGCGTCGGTTCTGTGATGCCACGCTCGGTACCGGCCAGTTTGGCGGTGAAGCCGGACAGGAAGTGGTACTTGGTCTGCTCCTTGGTCAGCTTGGAGACAGGGGGCAGCACACCGAAGGCATCGGCAGTCAGGAAGATCACCTTGTTGGCATGACCCGCCTTGGAGATCGGCTTGACGATGTTCTCGATGTGATAGATGGGGTAGGAGACCCGGGTGTTCTCGGTCTTGGAGCCATCATCGAAGTCGATGGTGCCATCGGCGGCGACGGTCACGTTCTCCAGCAGCGCATCGCGACGGATGGCGTGGTAGATGTCCGGCTCGGCTTCCTTGGAGAGCTTGATGGTCTTGGCGTAGCAACCCCCTTCGAAGTTGAACACGCCGTGGTCATCCCAACCGTGCTCGTCATCGCCGATAAGCGCACGCTTGGGATCGGTGGAGAGGGTGGTTTTGCCGGTGCCGGAGAGACCGAAGAAGACGGCGACGTCGCCGTCCTGACCCACGTTGGCAGAGCAGTGCATGGAGGCAATGCCGCGCAGGGGCAGGAAGTAGTTCATCATGGAGAACATGCCCTTCTTCATCTCGCCACCGTACCAGGTGCCACCGATGAGCTGCATCTTCT
This sequence comes from Aeromonas sp. 1HA1, assembly GCF_029237385.1. Taxonomy (NCBI): domain Bacteria; kingdom Pseudomonadati; phylum Pseudomonadota; class Gammaproteobacteria; order Aeromonadales; family Aeromonadaceae; genus Aeromonas; species Aeromonas sp. 1HA1. The sequence continues at coordinate 36,825 of NZ_JAACGC010000012.1, read as the reverse complement.
CGGTCATGTTGAAGGCGACGAAGTTCTCGGAGTTGAGACCCTGCTCCTTCCAGTTCGAGTTGGTGCACTTGGCACCGTTCATCACCACGAAGTCAGGTTTGAAGGTTTTCAGCTCTTCATCGCTCGGGCGAATGAACATGTTCTTCACGAAGTGAGCCTGCCAGGCCACCTCTGTGATGATGCGCACGGCCAGGCGGGTATCCGGGTTGGCACCGCAGAAGCCATCGACCACAAACAGGCGTTTGCCGGAAAGTTGTGTGGTCACCAGGGATTTCAGATGTGACCACACTTCCGGGGTAATCGCTTTGTTATCGTTTTTACCCTGATCAGACCACCACACAGTATTCTGGGTGGTAGCGTCTTTGACGATATATTTATCTTTCGGGGAGCGGCCGGTGAAGATGCCTGTATTGACGTTGACGGCACCCAGCTCGGTCACCACGCCGCGCTCGAACCCTTCCAGGTCAGAACGTGTCTCTTCCGCGAAAAGCTGATCGTAAGAGGGGTTGCGAACGATTTCTTGGCTGTTTTTGATACCGTACTGGTCCAGTTCTAATTGTTGGGCCAGGGTGGGTTCTGCCACGATTGTCATTGTATTCTCCTGGGGTCAGAGGTGTGTAGGGCTCTATCTGGCGTTTATCCTATCACTTAGGTGGTAGGGTTTAGCGATCGCCATCAAACTTTATAAAATAGGGTGTTTTTTTGTTATTTAAGTTAAAGGCGGGTTTTGCCCGCCTTCAATTAGTGTAACTTGTTTGCATCATTATCGGGAGCCCTGCTGAACAGGGTTTCGACGTCGATCCCATCGAATTGGTACTGGGCGCCGCAATAATCACAATGCATGTCGATCTTGCCGAGCTCCTGCACCATCTCCATCACCTCTTCCTTTTCTATCTGCAACAGGGCCCCTTCGCAGCGTGCGCGGGAGCAGGTGCAGCGGAACTCGACCGCCTGCGGATCGAACACCCGCACCTTGTCCTGATGGTAGAGCCGGTAGAGGATCTCTTCCGCTTCCAGGCCGAACAGTTCTGCATCCTTGATGGTGGCGGTGAGCTGGGTCAGGTGATCGAAATCTGCGCTGTGATCCTCGCTCTGGGCGGGCAGTGCCTGCAGCAGTATGCCGGCGGCACGCGGTGCGCCTTCGTGGTAGCCGGTACGGATCCACAGCTTGGTGGCCAGCTGTTCCGACTGGGCAAAGTAGTGCTCCAGGCAACCTGCCAGGGTGTCTGCGTCCAGCGCTATGATGCCTTGGTAGCGTTCACCCTGCTCCGGGGTGATGGTGATGATCAGCTGGCCTTCACCGATCAGGCTCTGCAGCTTGCCATCGTTTGGCAGCTCGCCCTCAAAACGGGCCACACCGCGCAGTTGCTGGTTGTTGTCACCGTTGATGACGGCGAGGCGCACCGGGCCATCGCCCTGCAACTGCACCGTGATGGAGCCTTCAAACTTGAGGGTGGCGGTCAGCAGGCTGGTGGCAACCAGCAGCTCACCCAGGAGTTTTTGCACCTGCACCGGGTAGTTCTGGGCTTCCACTACGTGGCGGTAGGTATGGTCCAGCTGGACCAGCTCACCCCGGACTTCGTACTCTTCAAACAGATAGCGATACAGGAGATCTTGGTTACTCATCATGCATTCCTGGGTTCTTAGGTGAGGTAAATAGATAAAAATATTATTAAACAGTTGGTTAGGAACTTATCCCGCCTCCTGTCGTCATAAAAGGGCCACGTTGGCGAGTCAGTATTGCTTGACCTTGATTAGCTGGCGTCGCTCTTGCTTGTCGGGGCGGCGCTCGGGGCTTGGGGCAAACTGGCTGTTGAAGCGGCGCGCCTCGCTGTTCTCGGCCCGTTTTTTCAGGCTGGCTGCTGTCTCTTCATAGAGCAGTTGGGCCAGCGGTGCGGACTTGCGCTGTTCGCTCACTTGCAGCACCCGCACCTCCCGTTCGTCCTGGCCTTGCCAGACACGGATGAGGGCACCGGCTTCGACGGCCTTGCCCGGCTTGCTGCGCTGGCCGTTGTAGTGCACCTTGCCCCCTTCAATCTGATCGCGGGCCAGGCTGCGTGTTTTGTAAAAACGCGCTGCCCACAACCATTTGTCGAGGCGGACCTGGGTTGTGGTTTCTGCGGGATTCGGCATGAATCGACTCCGGGATGGCTGAAAGGGGAGCCTGATTATACCAGAGGCAGGCCTCGGGATAGAAACGGGGGGGCTTATGGTGTGACGCAATGTCAATTTTCGCAGCTTCATCCCATCCGGTCGGTTGTCTCTGGGTCCATTGCCGTACACAATAGCCAACCGATTTGGATGCCAGAATATATTGATAAACATGACGCTACCGTTCAGGGATGACTTGTTGAGCTCCCTTCTGGCCCGTTGCAAAACCGTGCCGCTCTCCCGTTTCAGCCAGCCTCTGTTCTGGCTTCTGCTGCTGTTGCTGGCCCACCAGTGTGCCGGTCTTACCTGGCGTCTGCTGGATCTCGGCAGCCAGCAAGCCAGCCAACCCTGGCAACCGGCCATGGTCTCCAGTCCGGGCCAGGGCACGGCCCGACTCGATCTCAGCGGTATCAGCCGGCTGGCGCTGTTTGGCAAGGCGAAGCAACAGGCCCAAGCGGCCGATGCTGTCGCCGCCGATGCTCCCAAGACTCAGCTCAACGCCCAGCTCAACGGTGTGCTGGCGAGTTCTGACCCGGCCAAATCCATCGCCATCATCGCCCACAACGGTGTGCAGAACTCCTATGGCATCGGTGATTTCATCGATGGCACCCAGGCCAAAATTCGTCAGGTGTTTGCCGATCGTGTCATCATAGAGCGGGACGGGCGGGACGAGACCCTGATGCTGGACGGGGAAGAGTACGGCAAGCCACTGCCCAAGGCGGGCAATCAGGATGACAAGCTCTCCTCGGTGCGCACCGAACTGCTGGGCAACCCCGGCAAGATCACCGATTACCTCAATATTTCCCCAGTACGGGTGGATGGTCGCATGGTCGGCTATCGCCTCAATCCGGGCAGCAATCCAGAGCTGTTCAATCAACTCGGTCTGGTCGCCAACGACATGGCGGTCAGCATCAATGGCCTCGATTTGCGGGATAACGCTCAGGCCATGCAGGCAATGCAGCAGGTGGCTGGCGCCACGGAAATGACCGTCACCGTCGAGCGGCAAGGACAGCTCTATGACGTTTATGTCGGCTTGTCAGAATAATGATTTGGAGTAGCACCAAGAATGATAAATAAAGGGAATGGCTGGCGTCTGGCCACGGTTGCGGCGGCGCTGATGATGGCAGGTTCTGCCTGGGCCACCGAGTATTCTGCCAGCTTCAAGAATGCCGACATCGAAGAGTTCATCAACACGGTCGGCAAGAACCTGAGCAAGACCATCATCATAGAGCCTTCGGTGCGCGGCAAGATCAACGTCCGCAGTTACGACCTGTTCAACGAGGAGCAGTACTACCAGTTCTTCCTGAGCGTGCTCGATGTCTATGGTTTCGCTGTGGTGCCTATGGATAACGGTGTGCTCAAGGTGGTGCGCTCCAAGGATGCCAAGACCTCTGCCATCCCTGTGGTGGATGAGACCAACCCGGGCATAGGTGACGAGATGGTGACCCGGGTGGTGCCGGTGCGTAACGTCTCGGTGCGCGAACTGGCTCCTCTGCTGCGTCAGCTCAATGACAACGCCGGTGGCGGCAACGTGGTCCATTACGATCCCTCCAATGTGCTGCTCATTACGGGCCGTGCCGCTGTGGTCAACCGTCTGGTGGAAGTGGTACGCCGGGTCGACAAGGCGGGCGATCAGGAAGTGGACATCATCAAGCTGAAATATGCCTCCGCCGGCGAAATGGTGCGGCTGGTGACCAACCTCAACAAGGATGGCAACAGTCAGGGCGGCAACACCTCCCTGCTGCTGGCCCCCAAGGTGGTGGCCGACGAGCGCACCAACTCGGTGGTGGTCAGTGGTGAACCCAAGGCGCGGGCCCGCATCATACAGATGGTGCGCCAGCTCGATCGGGATCTGCAGAGCCAGGGCAACACTCGGGTCTTCTACCTGAAATATGGCAAAGCCAAGGACATGGTGGAGGTGCTCAAGGGGGTCAGCTCCAGCATAGAAGCGGACAAGAAGGGGGGCGGCACCACGGCCGGTGGCGGCAACGCCAGCATAGGGGGGGGCAAGCTGGCCATCTCCGCCGACGAGACCACCAATGCGCTGGTCATCACGGCCCAGCCGGATGTGATGGCCGAGCTGGAGCAGGTGGTTGCCAAGCTGGATATCCGCCGTGCCCAGGTGCTGGTGGAGGCGATCATCGTCGAAATTGCCGACGGTGACGGTCTCAACCTCGGGGTGCAGTGGGCCAATACCAACGGTGGTGGTACCCAGTTTACCAATGCTGGCCCAGGTATAGGTTCAGTGGCCATCGCCGCCAAGGATTACAAAGATAACGGTAACACCACGGGTATTGCCAAGTTGGCGGAGAATTTCAACGGCATGGCGGCCGGTTTCTACCAGGGTAACTGGGCCATGTTGGTGACGGCACTCTCCACCAATACCAAGAGCGATATTCTCTCCACCCCGAGTATCGTCACCATGGACAACAAGGAAGCCTCCTTCAACGTCGGCCAGGAAGTGCCGGTGCAGACGGGCACCCAGAACTCCACCTCCGGTGACACCACCTTCAGCACCATAGAGCGCAAGACGGTGGGTACCAAGCTGGTAGTGACGCCGCAGATTAACGAAGGGGACTCTGTGCTGCTCACTATCGAGCAGGAGGTCTCCAGCGTGGGTAAACAAGCGACAGGAACGGACGGCCTGGGCCCCACCTTCGATACCCGCACCGTCAAGAACGCCGTGCTGGTGAAGAGTGGCGAAACCGTGGTGCTGGGCGGCCTGATGGATGAACAGACCAAGGAGGAGATCTCCAAGGTGCCTTTGCTGGGCGATATCCCTGTGCTGGGCTACCTGTTCCGCTCTACTTCCAACACCACGTCCAAGCGCAACCTGATGGTCTTTATCCGACCCACCATATTGCGCGATGCCAACGTCTACTCGGGAATCTCCAGCAACAAGTACACCATGTTCCGGGCCGAGCAGCTGGAAGCGGCCGCGCAGGAGGGTTATCTCACCTCGCCCAAACGCCAGGTGCTGCCTGAATATGGCCAGGATGTGGCCCAGTCGCCCGAGGTACAGAAACAGATTGAGCTGATGAAGGCGCGCCAGCAGGCGACAGCCGACGGAGCGCAGCCGTTCGTGGGTAACAAGTAATGGCGGCATACCAGCTCGATAACACGAGTTTGCCGGCGACCCTGCCCGAGCTGCCGTTCGCCTTTGCCCGCAACTTCGGTGTCGTCCTGACCGAGCGGCAGGGGCTCCCCCTGCTGCAGTGCCGTCCGGGGGTGGCGCCGCAAACCCTGCTGGAGGTGCGGCGGGTGGTGGGATGCGCCTTTGAGGTGGAGCAGCTCGGCAATGACGAGTTTGAAGAGTTGTTGATGGCGCACTACCAGCGCGACTCTTCCGAGGCGCGCCAGCTGATGGAAGATCTCGGCAATGAGATGGACTTCTTCGCCTTGGCGGAAGAGCTGCCCCAGAGCGAGGATCTGCTGGACGCCGATGATGACGCCCCTATCATTCGCCTCATCAACGCCATGTTGAGCGAGGCGATAAAAGAGGAGGCGTCTGATATCCATATCGAGACGTTCGAGCGGGTGCTGGTCATTCGTTTCCGCATCGATGGCGTGCTGCGGGAGATACTGCGCCCCCATCGCAAGCTGGCATCGCTCTTGGTATCGCGCATCAAGGTCATGTCGCGGATGGACATCGCCGAGAAGCGGGTGCCGCAGGATGGCCGCATCTCGCTGCGCATCGGTGGCCGGGCGGTGGACGTGCGGGTTTCCACCATGCCGTCCAGCTACGGCGAGCGGGCGGTATTGCGTCTGCTTGACAAGAACAACGTGCGCCTCGAGCTCAAGCAGCTTGGCATGACGCTTGCCAACCGTAACATCATCAGCGAACTCATTCGCAAACCTCACGGCATCATTCTGGTGACGGGCCCGACCGGTTCGGGCAAGTCCACCACCCTCTATGCGGCGCTCTCCGAGATAAACTCCCGGGATCGCAACATTCTCACGGTCGAGGATCCCATCGAATTCGACCTCGAAGGGGTGGGCCAGACCCAGGTCAACACCAAGGTGGACATGACCTTCGCCCGTGGCCTGCGCGCCATTTTGCGACAGGATCCGGACGTAGTGATGGTGGGGGAAATTCGCGACCTCGAGACCGCCCAGATAGCGGTGCAGGCGTCGCTCACCGGTCACCTCGTGATGTCGACCCTGCACACCAACACCGCCATCGGTGCCATCACCCGGATGCGGGACATGGGGATAGAGCCTTTCCTGCTCTCCTCGTCGCTCTTGGCTGTGCTGGCGCAGCGGCTGGTGCGCACCCTCTGTCCGGATTGCCGCGCTCCGCGCCCGATCACGGAGCAGGAGCGCCTGGCCATGGGGATGGCGTTAGCGCCGGATCAGCAGGTATGGCGCCCGGTGGGCTGCGAGCAGTGCAACCACACCGGCTATCGCGGCCGGACTGGCATTCACGAGCTGGTGGTGATCGACGAGGCGGTGCGCGAGGCGATCCACAGCGCCAGTGGTGAACTCGCCATCGAGCGGTTGATCCGGGACCATACCCCCAGCATACGCCGCGACGGTATCGACAAGGTGCTCAAGGGCCAGACCAGCCTGGAAGAAGTGCTGAGAGTGACCCGGGAAGATTGATGTGCGGTCAGGCAAGCGCGGCCGGACAGACTCAGGAACACAATGCCTGATGGCAGCTAGCTGAATCGGGATAACGAGACGTCACAGTGTTAGGGCAGAGGAGCAAGAGTATTGTCAGCATTTGAATACAAAGCCCTCGACAGCAAGGGGCGCCAGAAGCAGGGGGTGACCGAGGGTGATTCGGCCCGTCAGGTGCGCCAGCAACTGCGTGAGCAGGGGCTGACCCCGCTCGAGGTGAACGAGACTACAGAGAAAGCAAAGCGGGAAGCGAATCGCTTCGTGCTGTTTCGCCGTGGCGCCTCCACCTCCGAGCTGGCCCTCATCACCCGTCAGCTGGCGACCCTGGTGGGTGCCGGTCTCACCATCGAAGAGGCGCTGCGGGCGGTGGCCGAGCAGTGCGAGAAGGCTCACCTGCGCAGTCTGGTGGCAACCGTGCGCAGCAAGGTAGTAGAAGGCTACTCGCTGGCCGATTCGCTGGGGGCATTCCCCCACGTGTTCGATCAGCTGTTTCGCTCCATGGTGGCGGCCGGTGAAAAATCGGGCCATCTGGAGAAGGTGCTAAACCGGCTCGCCGACTACACGGAGCAGCGCCAGCACATGCGTACCAAGCTGCTGCAGGCGATGATCTACCCCATAGTCCTCACTCTGGTGGCGGTCGGGGTCATCTCGATCCTGCTCACCGCCGTGGTGCCCAAGGTGGTGGCCCAGTTTGAACACATGGGCCAGCAACTGCCTGCGACGACCCGTTTCCTCATCGGCACCAGCGAGCTGATGCAGCATTATGGCCTCTGGTTCCTGCTGCTGCTGTTTATCGGTGGGTTTGTCTGGCGCTGGTGGCTGACCGACGAGAAGCGTCGCCGTCACTGGCACCAGGTGGTGCTGCGCCTGCCGGTCATTGGCCGGGTCAGCCGTGGTCTCAACACAGCCCGCTTCGCCCGTACCCTGAGCATACTCAACGCCAGCGCCGTGCCCCTGCTGGAGGGGATGAAGATCGCCGGCGAAGTGCTCTCCAATGACTTCGCCCGTACTCGCATCAGTGAGGCCACCGAGCGGGTGAGGGAGGGGACCAGCCTGCGCAAGGCGCTGGATGAAACCAAAATTTTCCCGCCCATGATGCTGCACATGATCGCCTCTGGTGAGCAGAGCGGCGAGCTCGACAGCATGCTGGAGCGGGCGGCGGACAACCAGGACAGGGAATTTGAAACCCAGGTGAATATCGCCCTTGGCGTGTTTGAGCCCCTGCTGGTGGTCTCCATGGCCGGGGTCGTGCTGTTTATCGTGATGTCGATCCTGCAGCCGATCCTTGAGCTCAACAACATGGTGAATCTGTAAGGTTCGGGTGTTCGAATACGCTTCGCTATTCGAACCTGCAAATCCAATCGAACTCGCAGGTTCGATTAGCCGGCAGGCGTAATCGAACGATCGCGGTTTAACAGTTAATCGTTGATGGTTCATGCCATCTCATTTCGTTAGGGAGTAAGTCATGCAAAAGCGTCGTCAATCCGGTTTTACTCTGCTGGAAGTCATGGTGGTCATCGTGATCCTCGGGATCCTGGCCAGCCTGGTGGTGCCCAACCTGATGGGTAACAAAGAGAAGGCTGACCAGCAGAAAGCGGTCTCCGATATAGTGGCGCTGGAAAATGCCCTCGACATGTACAAGTTGGACAACAACCGTTACCCGACCACCGAGCAGGGCCTGGATGCCTTGGTCACCAAGCCGACCGCCGCCCCCGAGCCGCGTAGCTACCGTGACGGCGGTTACATCAAGCGCCTGCCGCAGGATCCCTGGGGCAACCCGTACCAGATGCTGAGCCCGGGCCAGTTTGGCAAGCTCGATATCTTCTCCATGGGGCTGGATGGCGAAGCCGGTACCGATGACGACATCGGCAACTGGAATCTGAAGGATTTCCAATAAGTGATTGATTGCGCTGCCATCAAGGTGCTGTGGATGAGGCAGCCGTGAGGGGCTCGTCATCGCGTCATCGCCAAGCCGGTTTCACCCTGCTGGAGGTCTTGCTGGTGGCCATGCTGATGGGGCTGGTGGCCACCGCCGTCACCCTCAGCATGGGAGGCGCCAGAGGCGATCGCGAGCTCGACAAGCAGGCGCGCCGCTTCATGGCGACCCTGCAACAGGCTCAGGAGTATTCGGTGATGGATGGCCGGCTAGTAGGGCTTCGCATCGAAGAGCATGGCTGGCAGTTCATGCAGCGCGGGGCCAAGGATCGCAAGTGGCAGGCGCTGACCGGCGACAAGATCCTGGGGCAGGTACAACTGCCTGACACCATGCTGCTGGCCATTGAGCTCGAAGGGTTCAGCTGGCGGAGCGAGTCCGACGAGAAAACCGAGCAGGGTCGGGACGAGAAGGAGCGCACGCCCCAGGTGTTGATCTTCCCCGGTGGCGAGCTCAGCCCCTTCGTATTGACCCTGACCCAGCAGGATGAGGATGTGCGCTACCTGCGTACGGTCAAGGCAGATGAATTCGGCCGTTTGCAGCTGTTGCAAGATGGCGAGGAGGGGGCTGAATGAACATCGGCGGCGTGACGCTGTTGTTGAAGGCCGGGGTGATGGTGGCGCCGCTACCGGGTCCGGGTCGGCACTCCGGGTCGGGGGTGATCACATGAACGCCCGTGGCATGACCTTGCTGGAAGTGATGGTCGCGCTGGCGGTGTTTGCCATCGCGGGTCTGGCTGTGATGAAGGCCGCCAGCGAACACCTCTCTGCGCTCAATTATCTGGAAGAGAAGACGCTGGCAACCTGGGTGGCGGAAAACCAGTTGGTGCAGCAGAAACTCGACGCCAGGTGGCCCGGCGATAGCTGGGTGGAAGGGGACGAGAAGATGGCTGGGCAGACCTGGTATTGGCGCTATCGCGGCGTCGCCACCGCCGACAACAACTTCAAGGCACTGGATATGGAAGTGCGTACCGCGCCCAAGGCCGAGAGCCCTGTGGCCATGCTCCGGACCTATATCAGCCGATGACAACAGCCAAGGACCTATCCGCGACGCGAGCACACCCGCCGGGCTTCACTCAGCGGGAGAGATCGATGCGGACATCGTCATTACCCAGGCCGAGAGTGCGATATCGCGGCCGTCAGGACGGTTTTACTCTGCTGGAGATGCTGGTGGCCATCGCCATTTTCGCCAGCCTCAGCATGGGCGCCTATCAGGTACTGCAGGGGGTGCTCACCAGTGACGAGGTGTCCAAGAAGAAGGAGGCCCGTCTCTCCGAGTTGCAACTGGCCTTTACCCTGATGGAGCGGGACATTACCCAGATGGTGCCCCGCAGCGGCCGTATCGACGGCGAGAACAACAAGGTGCTGCTGGCGGTATCCCGCTTCGGCCAGCAGAGCGACGATTGGGGCATGGCCTTCATTCGCGGTGGTTGGCTCAATCCGGATGGCATGCTGCCACGATCCGGCTTGCAGCGGGTCGGCTGGCGCCTCAAGGATCACACGCTGGAGCGCCTCAGCTACCTCTATCCGGATCCCGTGATCGGCACAGAGCCGCGCATCCAGCCCATGCTGGATCGGGTGACAGCGCTGCGGTTCTATTTTTACGATAAGGGTGTCTGGAAAGAGGAGTGGACCCAGCGCAACGTGCTGCCTTACGGCCTGGCGGTGGAGCTGGATCTGGAAGATTACGGCACAGTTCGCCGCCAGTTCCTCATCGGGGCCGGTGGCCAGCGAGCAGAAAATGGGAACTAAGCGGACAGGGGGCGGCAGCATGCACTCTTGCCGCCGTCAGGGTGGCATGGCCCTGCTGGTGGTACTGCTCATATTGTCGGTGATGGTGATCATCGCCAGCAACATGAGCGGTCGCCTGCAGCTGGAGCTGCGCCGTACCGGCAACCTTACTGCCGGCAAGCAAGCCTGGTGGTATGCCATGTCGGCGGAAGCCCTGGTGAGCAAGGTGCTGGCTCAGGATTTCAAGGATGACCCCAATGTGGTGAGCCTGGGTCAGAACTGGGCCAAGCAGGATGCTGTCTTCCCGGTGGATGACGGCAAGCTGACCGGCCGGGTGCGGGATCTGCAATCCTGCTTCAACCTCAACAGCCTGAGCGTGCCCCTGAAAGAGGGGGAGAGCGGCGATGACCTCGAGAAGCAGCCTTATCCGGTCAAGGTGTTTCGCGCCCTGCTCAAGCAGCTCGAGGTCGAGGATTACGAGGCGGTGCAGCTGACCGATGCCATCCGCGACTGGACCGACAAGGACACGGCGCTGGTCTCCAGCTACGGTGCCGAGGATGCCTATTACGAGGGGCTGACCCCCCCTTATCTGACCGCGAACCAGTGGATGCTCAGCACGGACGAGCTGAGGGCGGTGCGTGGTGTGAGCGCCAAGTTGTATGCCCGGCTGGCGCCTTATGTCTGCGCCCTGCCGAGCGAGAAGCTGGTGGTGAACATCAACACCATCAAGCCGGAACAGGCGGCGCTGCTGGTGGCGCTCTATCTGGACAAGGTGGGGCTCGATGATGCCAAGCGGGTGCTGACCAGCCGCCCCCAGAAGGGGTGGAAGAACAAGAAAGAGATGACGGACCAGATGACAGCGCAGGTGAGCGGCATCCAGGGGCTGGATGCGGCGCTGGACGTCAAGAGCAGCTACTTCGAGGCCAAATTGATCGCCGAGGTGGGTGATACCCGGGCCAGGCTGGAGAGCGTCTTTTTTCGTGGCAAGGACAACAAGCTGGTGATGCTGCGTCGCCTCAATGGCGGCGCCGAATGACAAACAGGTGTGGGGAGCGGCGACTGGCCGTACCCGCCCTGACCTCGTATTGGACAGCAGCCGAGGGCTGCGCTCCCGCCCATCCAGAGGGATGCGGACGGGAATGGCAGGAGAGATATTTGTGAGCGAGAGTCTGGTCATCCGTTTGGGGACCAATGCGCAGCAACCGGTCGAGTGGCTGGTGTGGTCGGCCAAGGAGGAGGAGATCATTGCCTCCGGCACCCTGGCCTCGGCCCATGCCCTGAGTGAGCTGCAGGAGCGCGCCGGTGGCCGCCCCGTGGTGACCCTGGTGCCGGGCAGCGATCTTATCTTCCGGCGGGTGAGCCTGCCGGGCAAATACAGTCGCCAGGCTGCAGCCGCCTTGCCCTACCTGCTGGAGGAGCAAATCGCATCCGATGTGGATGGACTGCATCTGGTGGTGCTGGGCCACGAGGGCCACGATGTGGACCTGATGGCGGTCGACAAGGAGAAGATGCAGATCTGGCTGGGTTGGTTGCAGCAGGCGGGCCTCAAGAGCCAGCAGCTGTTGCCGGACGTGCTGGCCTTGCCGCCCACCGCCGACGGCTGGTCTGCCCTGCAGCTTGGCAAGGAGTGGCTGCTGCGTCAGGGCCCCTGTCAGGGCATAGTGGCCGACGAATCGCTGCTGGCCATGTTGCTGGCGGCGGAGGTCGAACCCGTCACCATCCACAGCCATACTCCCTTGCCGGCGATCCCGGCGGCCAACTGGCTGGCGGCGGATCCCGAACTGCCCATGCTGCTGCTGGCCAAAGGGGCGCTGAACTGCCAGGCCAACCTGTTGCAGGGTCCCTACCGGCCGCAGACCGAATACTCCCGCTACTGGCTGCAGTGGCGCAAGGTGGCCGTGGTGGCCGTGCTCTTGCTGTTGGTGGCGTTGACCCAGCGCGGTGTGCATCTTTATCAGCTGGCGGAGCAGGACAAGGCCCTCAAGGCCGAGATCCGGCAGGTTTACACCCGCATCTTCCCGGGGGAAAACCGTATCGTCAACGTGCGCAGCCAGATGGCACAGCATCTCAAGTTACTGGGACAGACCCCGCAGGATGGCGTGCTCTTGCTGCTGACCGAACTGGCGCCCACCTTTGCCGAGGTGCCGGGGCTGAAGCCACAGGTGTTGCGTTTCGACGCCGCGCGGGGCGAGTTGAGATTGCAGGTCACGGCACCCGGTTTCGCCGAGATAGAGCGCTTTCGCGAACTGGCGGGCAAGCGTTTCTCGGTGCAGCAGGGCGAGGTGCGCAGCACAGAGGGCAAGGTTGAAGGGACACTGGTGCTGAAGGGTAAATCATCATGATGGACAAATTACAAGGCTGGTGGCGCAGCATCAGTGCTCGCGAGCAGCGGTTGGTGGCCGTGGGTGGCAGCTGCCTGCTGATCGGGCTCTGCTACTGGATGGTCTGGCAACCCATCGACAACCGCATCGCCGAGCGCGAGCGGCAGGTGCTGAGCCAGCAACAGACGCTCGCTTGGCTGAAAGAGAAGGGGGAAGAGGTGCTGGCGATGCAGGGCGGTCAGGGCCGCCAGATCGACACCAGCGGTACCCTGGAAGGGGTGGTGAACCGCACCGCTTTCAACCAGAAGATCAAGATTGCCCGTCTGCAACCCCAGGGTCAGGAGCTGCAGGTGTGGATCGATACGGTTCAGTTCGATGATCTGCTGATCTGGCTGGCGACCCTGGCCGATCAGTATGGCGTACAGGTGCAGGTCATCGAGGTGGCCCGCGAGAATCTGGCGCCGGGTCTGGTCAAGGTCAGACGCTTGCAGTTGAGTCGTCCCCAATGACAGCAAGCGGGCTGAGCGCCGTCCGGTTTCCGGCATCTCGTCCCGGTGTGGTACCGGGCCTGGCCAAGGCCAGATATTTGCAATCGAGTCGTTTTCTATGAAGCAAAAAGTACTGATCGCTGCCCTCTTCCTGGTAGCCTATCTCGGTTTTCTGCTGGTGAAACTGCCAGCCACCCTGGTGGTTCGCCATCTGCCGCTGCCACCCAACCAGGTGCAGCTGGAAGGGGTGAGCGGCACCCTCTGGAGCGGCCAGGTCGCCCGGCTGCAATACGCCAGTGAGTCGCTGACCCAACTGCGCTGGGAGCTCAACGGCTGGTCGTTGCTGCGCTTTGCCCCCGAGGTTTCCCTGCGTTTTGGCGATCGCAGTGGTCTCAACGGCCAGGGTGTGGTTGGATGGAACGGCGCCGCCTTTGGTCGTGATATCACCCTCAACGTGCCTGCGCCCTGGGTGCTGGAGCGGGTGCCCATGCAGCTGCCTTTCCCGCTGACGGTGGCGGGTCAGCTGCAGCTCAAGGTCGATCAATTTGCCCAGGGCAATCCCTGGTGTGACAACCTCTACGGCAGCCTTCACTGGTATGGTGCCTATGCCGATACCCCGGCCGGCAAGCTGCCGCTTGGGGATCCCGAGCTCAAGCTGACCTGCATTGACTCCCGACTGGTGGCCGAGCTCAAGCAGGGCTCGGAGGCGGTCCAGGTGCAGGGCAAGCTGGAGCTGCAGCCCAATCGCCAGTACCTGTTCCAGGGCACCCTCAAACCGGGTCCCGAGCTGCCGGAGCAGATGAAGCAGGGGCTGCCCTTCCTCGGTCAGCCTGATGGTCAGGGGCGCTTTCCGCTGCGCTATCAGGGGCGCATCTGACGGCATCGTCTGCCGGTCTGGAAAAGGATAAATACGACCCCGCTTTGGCGGGGTCGTGTCGTTATGGGGTTCCAGTCTCGCCGCTTGGTGCCGTGATGAGATGGTTCAGAAAGAAGCTGAACAGCTCGGCGCGTGAGCCGAGGCGCAACTTGCCGTAGAGGTGTTTGCGGTGATTCTTCACTGTGCCGCTGCCAATGCCGAGCTCGGCGGCGATCGCCTCGGTATCCAGCCCCTGCAACAGCAGACCTGCCACCTGCCGCTCGCGGCGGGTGAGTCGATCCCCGCCCACGCTGGCGATGGCCTGTGCCACCGCCGCCTTCAGGCTGGCACTGTCAGGCAGCGCCGTGCTCTGGGCCAGCAGCGGCGGGCTCTGCTGCCACTGCTGACGACAGAGCGAATGTACCAGCGGAAACAGCTGCTCCAGCCTCGCCAGCTCGCTCTGGCTCAGGGTGCTGCGTTTGTCGAGGCGACCGAGAAACAGCATGAGCGTGAGCCCGTCCCGCACTGGCAGGATCAGCCCCACCTCCTCCTGCCAGCCGGTGGCCTGATAGAAGTGATGGCGATATTCGGGATCGAGCCGCCCTTGGGAGACCTGTGCCAGGGTCCAGACGCCGGCAGGCAAGCCCTGTTCCAGCGCCTGCATAAAGGGATCCTGACTGAAGTGGCTGGTGAGGTAGCGATCAAACAGCAGGGCCCGCTGATGGTTGAGGTTGTCGTAGAGGTAGACGGGCCGCTGCCCCACCCCGAGCAGCAGGGCGCAATCAAACGCCACCTGCTGCTGGATCAGCCGCACCAGCGCCGCTGCAAAGGCGCTGCTGTGCAGGGCATCGACCACCTCGGTCATGCTGCGGGTCAAGGCATCTGTGGTGAATGGCTGGGTCATGGTGGCTCGTTTCCGGTGGCGGGGAGCTATTCCCCGCTATGGCTGGATGCTAGCACGAGAGTGGCAAAACTGTCCCTCAGGGGACATATCCGCCACCGGCCAGAACGGCGAGGATGACGGCTTTTCCCACTGCTATTGGAGCACCCATGATCAACCCCCACCTGCTCGATGAGCTGACCGAGCGCGGCCTTGTGGCCCAGAATTCCGACCCGGCGGCCTTGGCCGACCACCTCGCCACCCCGCGCACCGTCTACTGCGGGTTCGATCCCACCGCCGGCAGCCTGCATATCGGTCATCTGGTGCCACTGTTGATGCTGCGCCGCTTCCAGCTGGCGGGCCACACCCCGGTGGCACTGGTGGGCGGGGCGACCGGCCTTATCGGCGATCCCAGCTTCAAGGCGACCGAGCGCAGCCTCAACAGCAGCGATACCGTGCTGGGTTGGGTCGCCAGCCTGTCGGCCCAGATCAAGGCGCTGCTGCCCGCCGATGAGGGTCTGTCGGCACCGCAACTGGTCAACAATGGCGACTGGATGGGGCAGATGTCCGCCCTCGATTTTCTGCGGGATATCGGCAAGCACTTCTCGGTCAACGCCATGCTGGCGCGGGAGTCGGTGCGCCAGCGGCTGGCCCGTCCGGATCAGGGCATCTCGTTCACCGAGTTCTCCTACGCCCTGCTGCAATCCTACGACTTTGCGGTGCTGCACCAGCGACTCGGCTGCACCCTGCAGATTGGCGGCAACGACCAGTGGGGCAATATCACCAGCGGCATGGATCTCACCCGTCGCCTCCATCAGGCGCAGGTACACGGCATGACCCTGCCCCTTATCACCAAGGCGGACGGCACCAAGTTCGGCAAGACCGAGGGTGGAGCCGTCTGGCTCGATCCGGCGCTCACCTCCCCTTACGCCTTCTATCAGTTCTGGCTCGGCACCGCGGATGAGGATGTCTACCGCTTCCTGCGCTACTACAGCTTTATGTCGCTGACCGAGATTGATGCACTGGAGGCGGAAGATGCCCAGCGGCAGGGACGCAAGCAGGCCCAGCAGGTGTTGGCGAACGAGCTGACCGAGCTGGTACACGGCAAGGCGGCGCTGGCGGCGGTGCAGCGCATCAGCGAGCTGCTGTTTAGCGGCGACGTGGCACGCCTCGGCGAGAGCGATCTGGCCCAGCTGGCGCAGGATGGCATGCCGAGCAGCACAGTCCGCGGCGAGACGGATCTGGTCAGCCTGCTGGTGGAGTGCGGTCTGGCGAACTCCAAGCGGATCGCCCGCGAACTGCTGACGGCGGGGGCCATCAGTCTCAATGGCGCCATCAAGCAGGATGAGCAGCTGAATGCTGCGGATCGGCTGTTTGGTCGCTACCTGCTGCTGCGCCGGGGCAAGAAGCAGTACCGGCTGGTGGCTAGCCTGCCGCGCCATATCAACGAGCAAGGGCAGCCCGGGCAGCCCTTTCCATTGTGCGCCTCGGCCAGTCAGCCGCTCGGTATGCAGGGGAGGGCGGTCAATGGTTTCCCCGTCTCTACCCCAACAGCCGAATCACGCTGTCAGCGGCAGCCATTCTGCATAGTCACGGAATAGATCGGGGAAGGCGGTGAATTCTGCCCCCGTGCTGGTATCAAGTAGTCAGCGGCAGCAGTTCGGCATAGTCACGGATCGCCGGGAAGGCCGTAATACTCTGCTCGGGCTGGCGACTGTCCGGGTTCTGGATGGCGAGCTGATAGCCAATGCCGTAGTCGGCGGCGGCCCGCAGGATCCGCTCGCTGTCATCCACAAACAGGGTACGGGCGGGATCGAACGCCAGCCGCTCGGCCAGCGCCTGCCAGCAGTGCTGGCTCTCCTTTGACCAACCCAGCTCGTGGGTACTCACCATCAGATCCAGATGACCGGCAAGCCCGAGCTGCGCATCCTTGACCGACAGGCTGGCGGGATGGGCGTTGGTAAAGAGCACCAACTGCTTGCCCGCGGCGCGCAGCTCGGCCAGGAAGGGGATGGCGTTGGGCCGCCACTGGATCTTCGCCAGCAGCTCCTGCTTGAGGGCGCGAATGTCCA
This sequence comes from Aeromonas sp. 1HA1, assembly GCF_029237385.1. Taxonomy (NCBI): domain Bacteria; kingdom Pseudomonadati; phylum Pseudomonadota; class Gammaproteobacteria; order Aeromonadales; family Aeromonadaceae; genus Aeromonas; species Aeromonas sp. 1HA1. The sequence goes on along the minus strand of NZ_JAACGC010000012.1, from coordinate 19,774 downwards.
GCCCCAGGGTCTTGCTCCAGTAATCCACACAGTACCAGTCGAGGGTGCCGCTGACGGCGTGATAGTGCAGATCGATCTGCTCTTTGGCCGCTACCGCTGGCAAGCCGAGTCGCTCGGCGTAACGCGCCGGTACCAGCTGCTGCCAGAGGTAGTTGTCAAAATGAAGGTCGATCAGGGTGCCATCCATATCGAGCAACACGGTATCTATCTGGTGCCAGGGTAAGGTGTTCGACATGCAGCCTCTTGCTCTTGGTGTCGCGAAAACGTCGCGGGAAAAAAGGAGCGGCAGTATAGCGGATTTTTCCTCCCCCTTTGCCATCCCTGTCCCGTGGTGTTCAGTGTGAGAGTCGTTTACTCTTGAAGCACTATTTTTTAACGAGCAGCCAGCGCCCGATGAGTGACCACCACAAGAGCAAGCCCGAATACCTCAGTGTCGAGAACATGGCGCATGACAAGAGCAAGCCGGAGATCCTCAAGGCCGAAATCGTGGCCGAGAGCCGGCTGTTCAAGGTGGAATCCCTGCATCTTAAATTCAGCAATGGGGAGGAGCGGGTCTACGAGCGGATGCGCGGTGGCAACCGGGGCGCCGTCATGGTGGTGCCCTTGTTTGATGCCCACACCCTGTTGCTGGTGCGCGAATACGCGGCGGGTACCCACTCCTACGAGCTGGGTTTCCCCAAGGGGCTGATCGACCCGGGCGAGAATGCCTTTGAGGCGGGCAACCGGGAGCTGATGGAAGAGGCGGGCTTCGGTGCCAACAGCCTGATCCCCCTCAAGCAGGTGTCGCTGGCGCCGGGTTACTTCTCTAGCAGGATGGACATACTGCTGGCGCGGGATCTCTTCCCGGAGCTGCGGGTCGGTGATGAGCCCGAGCCCCTCGAGGTGATCCCCTGGCCACTCAACCGTATCGATGAATTGCTGGCACGACCCGACTTCAGCGAGTCGCGCAGCATCAGTGCCCTGCTGCTGGCCCAGAAGTGGCTGGCGGAGCAGGAAAACTAGCCCAAGCGTGGGCGAAGGCAATAAATAAAAACAGAGGATAACAAGATGCAGGAGTTGTTGGCCTGGGTGCCAGGGGTCAAGGAGATCGCCCGCGAAGCGGGGCGTATCCTTCACGAAATCTATCACGGCGGTCAGTTCGAGCGTCAGCTGAAGGAGGATGCGACCCCGGTCACCAGTGCCGATCTTGCTGCCGATGCCTACCTCAAACAGGCGCTATCGGCGCTCACTCCCCATGTGCCTGTGTTGACCGAAGAGGCGGCGGATGTCCCCTTCAGTCAGCGATCCAACTGGCGGCAGTATTGGCTGGTGGATCCCCTCGACGGCACCGGTGAATTTATCGCTGGCAGCGGCGATTTCGCCACCCTGATCGCGTTGGTGCGGGACCATGTGCCTGTGCTCGGTGTCATCTACGCTCCCGAGTCCGATGTGCTCTACTGGGCGGTGCGTGGCCACGGCGCCTTCAAGGAGGTGAATGGCGAAACCTTGCCCATCAGCGCCATGCAGCACGAACACAACCAGCCCGATTCGCTGGTGGTGGCCATCAGCCGTCGCCAGAAGCTGGAGACCCTGACCCGTCGCCTCAATCCTGCCATCAACTACGAGCTGATCCCGCTCGGTTCCAGCTCCCTCAAGTCCTGCCTGGTGGCAGAAGGGGCGGCCGACTGCTACGTGCGGCTCGGTCCCACTGGCGAGTGGGACACCGCCGCTGCCCAGTGCATCGTCGAGGCGGCGGGCGGTCGCATCCTCAGCCTGACGCTGCAGCCGCTCAGTTACAACGAAACCGAGTCGCTGGAGAACCCGGACTTCATCGTGATGGGGGACCCGGATCTCGCCTGGGACAAGATCCTGGCTCGTCCGGCGGGTTGATCATCTGTCGCCAGACGACACAAACAGGCGGCCTCATGGCCGCCTGTTTGTTTGGTGTGATCCGCTAGTTTCATCGCAGATGAGCAGGGATATCCGCTGGCAAAGTACGAGAATGACAGTGGATGATCACGAGCGTTCAGCGGTAATTGGCATTTTTTCAGGTAATTCTGAAAACGCTCTGTTGTCCAAAATAAAAAAGTAAGTATGAATGAAAATTTGGTTTTATATTTCGCCATGTTTGGTTTGTGCAGTTTTACCAGGTTATGCGCCCCCGATTGGATTCCCAATCTCACTGGCTAAGGCCAGTAATGGCAGTGATATGTTTCAGTCTCGCTTTTTGAGAATTAAATCCTAATAAACCACAATAAGAACAGATTAAAATACTGACAAAATGTGGATTGGTAATGAGTTTATCTGTAGATGTCGTAAAGGATTTGTCCGCTTCCCAGCCCGCCGTTGCCAGCGCCACCCGTTGGCGCCGTCACGACACCCACTGGGTTATCAGCCTGTTTGGCACCGCCGTTGGCGCCGGCATCCTGTTTCTGCCCATCAATCTGGGTCTGGGCGGGATCTGGCCCCTGGTCATAGTGGCTGTGCTGGCCGGTCCCATGACCTTCCTGGCCCACCGCGGGCTGGCGCGCTTCGTGCTCTCCTCGTCACGCCCTCACGCCGACTTCACCGAGGTGGCCGAGGAGCACTTCGGCAAGATGGCCGGCCGCCTCATTTCGGCGCTCTATTTCCTCTCCATCTTCCCGATCCTGCTCATCTACGGGGTTGGGCTGACCAACACGGTGGAGAGCTTCATGGTCAACCAGCTCGGCATGGCAACCCCGAACCGGGTGATGCTCTCCGGCCTGCTGGTGTTCGCCATGATTGCCGTGATGCTGGCAGGGGAGAAGGCAATGTTGCGGGTGTTTGCCTTTATGGTCTATCCGCTGGCGGCCATTCTGGCGGCACTCTCTTGCTACCTGATCCCCCAGTGGCAGTGGCCGGAAGTGACCGCGTTTGAAGGGGTCAGCTTCCTCAACACCGTCTGGCTGGCGTTGCCAGTGACTGTGTTCGCCTTCAGCCACGCCGCCGCCATCTCCGGCTTTGCCAACGTGCAGCGCCGTGAATATGGCGAGCAGGCCGAAGCCAAGAGCGGCCTGATCCTGTGCAACACCACAGTGATGCTGGTGGGCTTCGTGCTCTTCTTCGTTTTCTCCTGCGTGCTGAGCCTCTCGCCAGCCCAGCTGGCTGAGGCCAAGGCCCAGAACGTCTCTGTGCTCTCTTATCTCGCCAACATCACCGACAACCCGGTGATCGTGACCCTGGGGCCGCTCATCGCCTTTATCGCCATCAGCTCCTCCTTCCTCGGCCACTTCCTCGGTGCCCGCGAAAGCCTCAAAAGCCTGATCGCCAAGCCCACCGGCCTGCCGCAGGCCAAGGCGGACAAGCTGGGCATCGCCCTGATGTTCTTCGCCATCTGGGGTGCCGCCGTCATCAACCCGGGCATTTTGGGACTGATGGAGACCCTCTCCGGCCCGGTCATCGCCATGATCCTGTTCATCATGCCGGTGATTGCGATCTACAAGGTGGAGGCGCTGGCCCGCTTCCGTCACGGCTGGACCAACGGCTTCATCCTGCTGACCGGGTCGCTTGCGGTCTCGGCGCTGATCTTCAGCCTGTTGAAGTAACAGCGAGCTGCGGCAAAAAATGAGAGAGGCGACCCCGGGGTCGCCTCTCTCATTTCATGGGGCCAACGGCATCAGCCCAGCTTGGCGCGGCCCTTCACCCCCTGCTCCGGAATAGCCATCACCACGGCAACTCTCTGGCGTACCCGCTGGGCGATGTCGTGGCTGTGGTTGCAGATGTTGCTTTGGTAGTGGCGCAGGCGCCAGATAGCAATGACGCGGCCCGGGGCCGCGTCATCTTCAAAGAGGGTTTGCTGTTTGGCATAGATCGCAGCTATTACTCTGCGTCGAAATCTTCGATCTCTTTACCCAGCGCTTCCATGATGGCGCGCACCTCAGCGGGAACGCTGTCCGGATGATCCTTGCGCAGATCGTCGTCGCAGGGCAGCGGCTGGCCGGTGAAGGCGTGCAGGAAGGCTTCACAGAGCAGCTCACTGTTGGTCGCATGGCGCAGGTTGTTCACCTGGCGACGGGTGCGCTCGTCGGTCAACACCTTCAACACCTTGAGCGGGATCGAGACGGTAATCTTCTTGACCTGTTCGCTCTTCTTACCGTGTTCCGCATAGGGGCTGACGTAGTCGCCGTTCCACTCTGTACCCATGTTCCACCTGTTCTCGTTTGGCCGTGAGCACGGATTTTAACCCTTAAGGAAATTAATGGCAATCCAACAGCAAAGCCATTTAGACGTCTAGAAGTGTTGACGGCTTTTTTATGCTGGCGTAAGGTGGTTCACCATAGGCCAGCAATGGCAGGATAGCCGTGGCAGAGGCAGAGCGGCCACCGCCCAGAGACAGTTCAAGGAGAGAGTGACATGACCCACAAGGCCACCCAGGCGGTACGCACCGGGATTGAGACAGACACACAGCACGGTGCCGTGGTGCCGCCCATCTACCTCTCCAGCAACTACACCTTTGCCGACTTTGGCGAGCCCCGTCAATACGATTATGCCCGATCCGGCAACCCGACCCGCACCAATCTGGCGGACGCACTGGCGGCGCTGGAAGGGGGCGCCGGCGCCGTGGTGACCGGCACCGGCATGGGCGCCGTTCATCTGGTCACCACTGCCCTGCTCAAGGCGGGGGATCTGCTGATCGCCCCCCACGATTGCTACGGCGGTACCTGGCGTTTGTTTGAGTATCTGGCGGCCAAAGGCCACTACCGGGTGCAGTTCGTCGATCAGGGTGATGCAGCCGCGCTGGCCGAGGCGCTGGCGAAGAAGCCGGCGCTGGTGTGGGTGGAGACCCCCTCCAACCCCCTGCTGCGGGTAGTGGATATCGCCGCCATCGCCACCGCCGCCCATGAAGTGGGTGCCCAGGTCGTGGTGGACAACACCTTCCTCTCGCCCCTGCTGCAACAGCCGCTGGCGTTGGGGGCCGACCTGGTGGTGCACTCCACCACCAAGTACATCAACGGCCACTCCGACGTGGTGGGGGGTGTGGCCATTGCCAAGGAGCAGACACTGGCCGAGTCGCTGGGGTGGTGGGCCAACTGTTTGGGGCTCACCTCCGGGGCGTTTGACTCCTATCTCACCCTGCGCGGTCTGCGCACCCTGGCCCCCAGATTGCGCGCCCATCAGGAGAACACGGATCGCATCCTTGCCTTCTTGCAGCAACAGCCGCTGGTCAAAAAAATCTATCATCCCAGTCTACCGACCCATCCGGGCCACGATATTGCGCGCCGTCAACAGTCAGGTTTCGGCGCCATGCTAAGTTTTGAACTCGATTGCAGCGAGGCCGGATTGCGTACCTTCCTCGCAGCACTCACCCTCTTTTCGGTGGCCGAATCCCTCGGCGGGGTGGAGAGTCTGGTGGCCCATCCAGCCAGCATGACCCACAGGGCCATGACCCCGGCGGCGCAGCAGGCAGCAGGTATCAGCGCCCAGCTGCTACGGCTGTCGGTTGGCATAGAACACGGTGAAGACCTGGTGGCCGATCTGGCTCAGGCTTTTGAACAGGTGCAGCAGGCAGAGCAGGTAGCGAAGTAATGGAACAGCAGCAAGGAGAGAGCGCGGTGGTAACAGTAGCAGGATTGAAGCGGCGCCATGTGCACAAGTTTGGTGGCAGCAGTCTGGCGGATCCGGTCTGCTATCGCCGGGTCGCGGCGATAGTCGAGCAACAGGTCGGCGGGAACGAGCTGATCGTGGTCTCCGCCGCTGGCAAGACCACCAACCGGTTAATCCAGCTGGTGGAGCTGGCCGAGGTGGGGGATGAGGCCGCCGGTGAAGCCATCTCCGCCCTGCAAGCCGATCAGCAGAGCCTGATCGACGGCCTGCTGGAGGGGGAGCTGCAGCTCGACCTCAGCCAGCAGCTGGCCGACGATATGCAGCTGATCGCCAAGACCCTGGAGGGGCAATTTGACCGCTTCGCACGCAACGGCCTGCTCGCCTTTGGCGAGGTGTGGTCGGCGCGCCTCTTGGCGGCCCTGCTCACCAGCCGCGGCGACAAGGCCATCTGGCTCGATGCCCGCAGTTTCCTGCGCGCCGAGGACGGTGCCCTGGTCAAGGTGGATACCGCCCTTTCCAGCGAGCTGCTCAAGGCGCGGCTGGCCGAACATGCCGGTCGTATCGTGGTGACCGGTTTTATCGCCGCCGACATGGAGGGGCGTTCCCTGCTGCTCGGTCGCAACGGTTCAGACTACAGTGCCAGCCTCCTGGCCCTGCTGGCGGATGGTGAATCCACCACCATCTGGAGCGATGTGGCGGGGGTCTACAGCGCCGACCCGCGCCGGGTCAAAGAGGCGCGCCTGCTGGAGCGCCTCAGCTTGGCAGAAGCAAACGAGCTGGCCCGGCTTGGCTCCTCGGTATTGCACTCGCGCACCCTGCAACCGGTGGCTGACAGCCGCCAGCGCCTCACCCTGCGTTGCAGCTACAACCCGGACGAAGGCTGCACCCATATCCTGCGCCGTGCGCCACGCTCCGGCGGTGCCCGCATCGTCTCCTCGGTGGATCAGATAGCCCTGATCGAGCTGAAAGTGCTGCCGCAGACCCACTTTGATCAGACAGTCGCTGTCATCGAGGCCCATCTGGCCCGTCATCGCCTCAATCCGCTCACCCTGCAACGCCAACCGGATCGGCGGGTGCTGCGTCTGGCCTACACCCTGGAAGTGGCGGAAGGGGCGTTCGAGATACTGCGCGACTTCCAGTTGCAGGGCAGCTTCACTGGCCTCATCCAGAAAGAGGGGTTCAGTCTGGTGGCTCTGGTGGGGGCCGGGGTAACCGATAACGCCGAGCAGTGTCACCGCTTCTATCAGCTGCTGGCGGATCAGCCACTGGAGTTTGTGCAGGTAGCCAGAGATGGCCTGAGTCTGGTGGCCGTAGTGCGCCAAGTGGTGTTGGAGCCACTGCTGATCGCCCTGCACAGCGCCCTGTTCAGCCGCCCGACCCGGGTTGGGCTGGTGGTGTTCGGCAAGGGGAATATCGGCGGCCACTGGCTGAGCCTCTATGGCCGCGAGAAGGCCCGTCTCGAACATGAACTCAATCTGGCGCTGACTCTCTACGGGGTGTTCAGCTCGGAAGGGGGCTTGCTGGACGAAGAGGGGATGGATCCCCTCAAGGTGCAGGACAAGTTCAACCCCAAGCCGCTGATCTGGCCCGAGCTGCTGGCCCAGCTGGAGCAGCACAGCTTCGATACCCTGATAGCCCTCGACATGACCGCCAGCGAGACGGTGAGCCGCTACTACCCGGATTTCGCCCAGCTCGGCATCCACATCATCGCCGCCAACAAGTTTGCTGGTGCCGCCGACAGCGAGTTCTACCAGCGCATCAAACAGACCTGCCGCGACCATCAGGTGCAGTGGCGCTATAACGCCACCGTGGGGGCCGGGCTGCCAATCCAGTCCAGCATCCAGATGCTGCGCCAGAGTGGCGACCGCATTCAGGGGGTCTCCGGCATTTTTTCCGGCACCCTCTCCTGGCTGTTCCAGCAATATGACGGCACGCGCTCCTTCTCCGAGCTGGTGGACGAGGCGTGGCAGCACGGCCTGACCGAGCCGGATCCCCGCGAAGATCTCTCCGGTCAGGATGTGAGGCGCAAGCTGCTCATTCTGGCGCGGGAAGCGGGCTTTGAGCTCGACTCCGCCGATATCGAGCTGGAGAATCTGGTGCCCGTCTCCCTGCGCAAGGCGAGCACGGATCAGTTTATGGACAGGCTCAAAGAGCTGGATGGCCCGATCCAGACCGCCTTCGAGGGAGCCAGGCGCCTGGGCAAGGTGCTGCGCTACGTGGCCCGCTTCGAGCACGACGGCAAGGCCAGGGTTGGACTGGAAGCGCTGGAGCCACACCACCCGTTCGCCAACCTGCTGCCGTGCGATAACATCTTCGCCATCGAGAGCGACAGCTATCGCACCAACCCGCTGGTCATTCAAGGGCCGGGCGCTGGCCGGGAAGTGACGGCCGCCGCCATCCAGTACGACCTCTGGCAAATCTGTGCCAGCCTGTAAGCGCGGATGTTGCAGTTCAACAACCGCGGGTAGTAAAAACACAAAGGGCGCCGAGGCGCCCTTTGTTGTAGGGGAGTGATGTCCCGACTATCAACCCGTGTTGCGCATACCTGCCGCAATACCGGCGATGGTAACCATCAGCGCCTGATCCAGCTCGGGGTGCAGGGTCTCCGGGTTCTTGCGCGAGCGACCCAGCAGCTCGACCTGCAGTACGTTGAGCGGGTCCGTGTAGGGGTTGCGCAGCTTGATGGACTCCTTGATCCAGGGCTGGTCGTCGAGCAAGTCGCCCTGCGGGCGCAGCTCCAGCACCACCTGAATGGAATCGGCAAGCTCATGGCGCAGCTGTTTGCCCAGGCCCCACAGCTCCTTGGGTACCAGACGGGTGTCGTAGTATTCGGCGAGCCAGAGGTCGGCCTTGAGGAACACCATCTCCAGCATCTCGAGGCGAGTGCGGAAGAAGGGCCACTGGCGGCTCATCTCTTCCAGCACGCTCTTCTGACCGCCGGTGATGGCCTGTTGCAGCCCCTTGTGGGCGCCGAGCCAGGCCGGCAGCATCAGCCGGTTCTGGGTCCAGGCGAAGATCCAGGGGATGGCGCGCAGGCTCTCGACACCGCCGTTGGGCTTGCGCTTGGCCGGGCGGGAGCCGAGCGGCAGCTTGCCGAGCTCCATCTCGGGGGTGGCGGCGCGGAAGTAGGGCACGAAGTCCGGGTGGCCGCGCACTATGCTGCGGTAGTGATCGCAGGAGACGGTAGCCAGCTGCTCCATCACGGCGCGCCAGCACTCCTTGGGCTTGGGTGGCGGCAGCAGGTTCCCTTCCAGCACGGCGCTGGTGTAGAGGTTCAGGCTGTGAATGGCCACTTTCGGCAGGCCGAACTTGAAGCGGATCATCTCGCCCTGTTCGGTCACCCGCAGGCCACCGCGCAGGGATCCCGGCGGTTGTGAGAGGATCGCCTGATGGGCGGGGGCGCCGCCACGGCCGACGGTGCCGCCACGGCCATGGAACAGGGTGAGGCGCAGCTTGTTGGCCTCGGCCAGTGCCACCAGGGATTCCATGGCGGCGTACTGGGCCCAGCCGGCGGCCATCATGCCCGCATCCTTGGCGGAATCCGAGTAGCCGATCATCACGTACTGACGACCCTGGATGTAACCGCGATACCAGTCCACCGACAGCAGGCGCTCCATCACGGCGGTGCCCGCCATCAGGTCTTCCTGGGTCTCGAACAGGGGGGCGACCGGCATGCGGAACTTGCAGCCAGCCTCTTTGAGCAGCAGTTGCACCGCCAGCACGTCGGATGGTGCGCCGGCCATGGAGATGATGTAGATGCCGAACGCATCCGGGTCGTGTTGGGCGATCACCCGACAGGTGTCTATGGTCTCGCGGGTCTCGTCGCTCGGTTCCCAGTCGGTCGGGATCAGCGGGCGGCGGGAGTTCAGCTCGTTGAGCAGGAAGGCTTGCTTGTCGTCCTCGCTCCACTCGGCGTAGTCGCCCATACCGAGGTAACGGGTCAGCTCGGAGAAGACCTGACCATGGCGTTCACCATCCTGACGGATGTCCAGCTTGACCAGATGGATGCCGAAGCAGGCCAGCTTGCGCAGCACGTCCAGCAGCATGCCGTCGGCGATGTTGCCCATGCCGCAGGCGTGCATTGAGTGGTAGCAGAGCTCCAGCGGCTCGCGCAGCTGGGCCGTGGTCTTGACCAGATCCCGGCTCTCGCTCACCTGACCCTGCACCTTGGCGGTGAGAAATTCCTGGGTTTCGCGCAGCTGTTCACGCAGCTCGCGCACCAGGGCGCGGTAGGGCTCGGGGTGATCGCCCACCCGCTCGCGCACGGCGTCGGTGCAGTCGGACATGGAGAGCTCGGAGGTGAGCTCCTTGATGTCCTTGTAGAAGAGGCTCACTGCCATCCAGCGGCCCAGCTCCAGCACCTCGGCGGTCACCTTGGCGGTGACGAAGGGATTGCCGTCACGGTCACCGCCCATCCAGGAGGTGAACTTGACCGGCGCGGCATCCAGCGGCAGCCGCACACCCAGGTGCTGTTGCAGACGCTCGTCCAGGTTGCGCATGAATTCGGGAATGGCCGGCCACAGGCTGTTTTCCACCACGGCAAAGCCCCACTTGGCTTCGTCCACCGGGGTCGGGCGCTGCTCGCGGATCTCATTGGTGTGCCAGGCCTGGTTGACCAGCTGTTCGATGCGATTGAGGATCTTGTCCCGTTCGCGGGGCAGCAGATCGGAGAGTTCCAGCGCCTCCAGGCAGTCGTTGAGCTGGACGTGCTTGTGGATTAGGGTGCGACGGGTCACCTCGGTCGGGTGAGCGGTCAGTACCAGATCGATATCCAGCTCGCGCACGGCCTGGATGATGGCCTCCTGCGTCAGGTTGGAGGCCTTGAGCTTGGCGAACATCTGCTCCAGCGGGTCCGGGGTGCAGACCTGCTCTTCGCAGCGACGGGAGATGGTGTGGAACTGTTCGGCCACGTTGGCCAGGTTGAGGAACTGGCTGAAGGCGCGGGCTACCGGCAACAGCTCGTCATCGCTCAGGGTGCGCAGGGTATCGAGCAGACGTTCCCGGTCAGCCTCATTACCTTTGCGGGAGGATTTGGCCAACTGGCGAATGGTTTCGATCTTGTCGAGGAAGGCCTCTCCTTGATGATCCTTGATGGACTTGCCCAGCAGTTGACCCAGCATGCCTACGTTGGCGCGTAGCGCGGCGTACTTTTCGTTCATTCCACATCCTTATCTGGTTGGTGTCTCTCTCCATCCGAGGTGAGAGACAGCCTCACTTATTGTTGTGTGATTACAACATATGCTCCGTCATCTTAGGGCGACAATCTACCCAGATTATCTGCGCAAGGTCAAATAACAGGCCGATTCAGAACATGTATTTCCCTCACCTGTCCCGAGGCGGCATGTTATGTAACTTACTTACATTTTCGTCAACTCAGAGGCAAAACCGGCGGATCAGGTGTTGCAGCACCGCCGTGGTCGGCTTGACGAAGGAGAGATCCAGGTATTCGTCCGGTTGATGGGCCTGAGTGATATGGCCAGGGCCCAGCACTATGGTCTGGCATCCCAACTGCTGGATAAAGGGTGCCTCGGTGCAGTAGTTGACCGACTCGGCCGCCCGACCGCTCGCCTTCTCGGCCTCGCGCACCAGCTCTGAGTCATCCGCGCAGGCATAGGCGGGGATGGGTTCGTGCAGGTGTTGCAGGTGCAGGCAGCCCGGCTGGTGGATTTCGATGGGGGAGAGCGCCTCCTTCAGCATGCCCATCAGCTCGTCTGGCCCCACCTGCGGGGTGGGGCGCATATCTATGTGCAGTTCACAGCAGCCGCAGATGCGGTTCGGGCTGTCGCCACCCTGGATGTAACCGAGGTTCAGGGTCGGTTGCGGCACCGCGAACCGGTAGTCGGCATAAGTCTCTTCCAGATGCAGCTGCAGGCGCAGCACCCGACCCATGGCCTGATGCATGATCTCCAGCGCATTGACGCCGTTGGCGGGATCCGAGCTGTGACCGCTCTTGCCGGTAATGCGGATCGCCTCCGACATATGCCCCTTGTGGGCTACCACGGGCACCAGTCCGGTGGGTTCGCCGATCACCGCGTAGTCGGGTTTGATCTCGGCCGCGGCGGCGATGGCGCGTGCCCCCGCCATGGTGGTCTCTTCGTCGGCGGTGGCCAGGATGCGCAGCGGCTTGCTCAGCTTGGTGAGATCGATTTCTTTGAGCGCTTCCACTATGAAGGCGAAGAAGCCCTTCATGTCGATGGTGCCGAGGCCATACAGGCGGTTGCCCTCTTCGGTCACCTTGAAGGGATCTTTGCTCCAGGCGCCCTCGTCGAACGGGACAGTATCGGTATGGCCAGCCAGTAGCAGGCCGCCCTCGCCCTGGCCGATTGTCGCCACCAGGTTGAACTTGCCGGGCAGGTCCGGCAGTGCCGTCACCTCGCAGTGGAAGCCGAGCTGGCCGAACCAGTCGGCCAGCAGCCTGATCACCGCCTCGTTGCTCTGATCCCAGCGGGGATCCGTGCTGCTAATAGAGGGAATCGCAATAATATTCTTATAAAGTGCAAAAAAATCCAGATTGGCCATCAGCTCCTCCTTGCGTCCCCGGAACGTTTCTGTTAGAAAATACAAATGCAAAGTGAGTGCATGAATATTCTGTGAGTTTGCCTGAATTCGTGGCTCATCAACAAGGCTTCTAGTTGTAAGGGAAAGTTAATGTTCTGTCACCTGATCTATAACCGACGACACAACCCCGCCTGAATTGCCCCTCCGCACTCGTTGCATTGAAGGGGCGGTTCCTCACCCCTTGCACTGTCTGCAGCGCCATGCTGTGAATTTCGAACCCTGACTTGGAATACTCAATAATGCTTAACACCGTTATCGTCGGTGCCAGTGGCTACGCGGGAGCCGAACTGGCCGCACTGGTCCAGAACCATCCACAACTCAAGCTGTTCGGCCTCTATGTGTCGGCCGGCAGCCAGGATGCGCACAAGCCTTTCTCTTCTCTCCATCCCCAGTGGGTCGGTGCGCTGGATCTGCCGCTACTGCCGCTGGACGAGGATGGCATGACCCGGATCCTGACCCAGGCCGATCTGGTGCTGCTGGCCACCGCCCACGAGGTGAGCGCCACGCTTGCGCCCCAGTTTCTCGCCAAGGGTCTGCCGGTGTTCGATCTCTCCGGTGCTTTCCGGGTCAAGGATCAAGGCTTCTACGACAGCTTCTATGGCTTCACCCACGACAGCGAGCAGTGGCTGGATCAGGCCGCCTACGGTCTGGCGGAATGGAACAGCGATGCCATCGCCACCGCCCAGCTGATTGCGGTGCCGGGTTGTTACCCGACCGCCTCCCTGTGTGCCCTCAAGCCGCTGCAGCAGGCTGGCCTCATCGCCAAGGGGTGGCAGCCGATCATCAACGCCGTGTCCGGGGTCTCCGGCGCCGGTCGCAAGGCGGCCATCAACACCAGTTTCTGCGAAGTGAGCCTCACCCCCTACGGCACCTTCAACCACAGACATCAGCCGGAGATCAGCCACCACCTTGGCTGCGAGGTGCTGTTCCAGCCTCACCTTGGCAACTATGTGCGCGGCATCCTGGCCACCATCTATGTGCAGTTGGCGGATGGCGTGACGCCGACTCAGGTGGAGCAGGCCTACCTCAAGGCCTACGAAGGCAAGCCGCTGGTGCGCCTCACCGGCCAGATGCCTTCCATCCGTGGTGTGGCAAGCACCCCTTACTGCGATATTGCCTGGCAACAGCAGGGCAACATGCTGGTGGTGGTCTCTGCCATCGACAATCTGCTCAAGGGTGCCGCCTCCCAGGCTGTGCAGTGCATAAATATCAAATTCGGATTTGAACCGGCCACCGGCCTGATTTAAGGACTTAAGGAAGGATTGCAACGATGGACAAACAGACGCTGGTTATCAAGTTGGGTGGCGCCCTCATCGAGAACGACGAGGCGCTGACCGCCCTGTTCGCCACTCTCAAAACGTTTCTGGATGAACAACACAGACCCCTGGTGCTGGTGCACGGTGGCGGCTGTCTGGTGGATGACCTGCTCAAGGGCTTGGGTCTCTGCTCCACCAAGAAGAACGGCTTGCGGGTGACCCCGTTCGAGCAGATCCCCTTCATCGCTGGCGCCCTGGCGGGGACAGCCAACAAGCAGATGATGGCCAAGGCCATCGCCACCGGTATTCCGGCCGTGGGGCTCTGTCTGGCCGACGGCGGCTTGTGTCAGGTAACCCAGCTCGACCCGGATCTCGGTGCGGTGGGCGACTGCAAACCGGGTAACCCGGCGCTGGTGACCGGCATCCTGGGGCAGGGTTTCCTGCCGGTGGTGAGCTCCATCGGCATCACGGCCGACGGCCAGCTGATGAACGTCAACGCGGATCAGGCGGCCACGGCGATTGCCGAGGCGCTCGACGCCGATCTGGTGATGCTGTCGGACGTGAGCGGCATTCTGGATGGCAAGGGTAAACTGGTGCCGCAGCTGAACAAGGCGACGGCACTGGATCTGATGGAGAAAGGGGTGATCAGCGATGGCATGGCGGTCAAGGTGAAAGCTGCGTTGCACGCCGCTGAGACCCTCGGCAAGCCGGTCTGTGTCGCCAGCTGGCGCTACCCGGATCAACTGCTCAAGCTGCTGGCAGGCGGTGCCGTCGGCACCCAGGTCACCCTCTAACCCGGTCGTAACAAGGAACATCCGATGCAACATCTTCTGAAAGACAGCGATCTGAACAAAGCCCAGATCGAGGCGCTGATAGCGCTCGGCAAAGCGGTCAAGGCCGATCCGAAAAAGTACAGCCAGGCACTGGCAGGCAAGAGCGTGGTTACCCTGTTCGAGAAGCCCTCCCTGCGCACCCGGGTCACCTTTGACATCGGCATCGCCCGGCTCGGTGGCCACAGCGTCTATCTGGATCAACAAAACGGCGCGCTGGGTAAACGGGAGTCGGTGAAGGATTTCGCCGCCAACCTGTCACGCTGGTGTGACGCCATCGTCGCGCGGGTGTTCGACCACCAGACGCTTGTTGGATTAGCGGAGCACGGCACTGTCCCTGTGGTGAACAGCCTGTGCAACCTCTACCACCCCTGCCAGGGGCTGGCCGACTTTATGACCATTGCCGAGCACTACGACGATCTGTCGAAGGTGAAGCTTGCCTACCTCGGTGATGGCAACAACGTCAGCCACTCTCTGCTGCTGCTGGGGGCGACCCTGGGCACAGACGTGACCCTGATCTGCCCCAAGGGCCACGGCCCGGATACCCAGATCTTCCTGCAGGCGCAGGCACTGGCGGCCAAGTCGGGGGCGACCATCCACATCAGTGATGACGTGGCAGATATCGAAGGGTTCGACGTGGCCTACACGGATACCTGGGTCTCCATGGGCGACAACACCCCGATGGAGCAGGTCACCGAGCTCTTTATGCCTTACCAGATCAACCAGGCCCTGCTCGACCGCACCGGCATCCAGCATGTGCTGCACTGCCAGCCGGCGCACCGGGAGCTGGAGATCACCTCTCAGGTGATGGATGGCTCGGCCTCCCTCATCATGGACGAGGCTGAAAACCGGATGCATATCCAGAACGCCGTGTTGCTGACTCTGCTTGGCAATAAATAGCGGAATCAGTAACGCGGCACTCAATCTGAATCACGACACCTTTATCGAATCATCATGGAGAGAAGTAAAATGAGCGGAATCAACAAGATCGTACTGGCTTACTCGGGCGGACTGGATACCTCGGCCATCATTCCCTGGCTCAAAGAGCACTACGATGCCGAAATCATCGCCTTCGTCGCCGACGTGGGTCAGGAGCGTGACGATCTGGAAGGGATCGAGCAGAAGGCCATCGCTTCCGGTGCGGTCAAATGTATCGTCAAGGATCTGCGGGAAGAGTTCGTCAAGGAGTACGTCTACCCGACCCTGAAAACCGGTGCCGTCTATGAAGGCACCTACCTGCTGGGCACCTCCATGGCCCGCCCGATCATTGCCAAGGCGATGGTGGAAGCGGCCCTGGCAGAAGGGGCTGGCGCCATCTCCCACGGCTGTACCGGCAAGGGCAACGATCAGGTGCGTTTCGAAGGTGCCGTGGCGGCCCTGGCGCCCCAGCTGAAAGTGATTGCCCCGTGGCGGATCTGGGACATGCGCTCCCGGGAAGATCTGCTGGCCTATCTGGAGACCCGCAACATCCCCTGTAAGGCGACCCTGAAGAAGATCTACAGCCGCGATGCGAACGCCTGGCACATCTCCACCGAGGGTGGTGAGCTGGAGAGCACCTGGAACGAGCCGTCCGAAGCCGTCTGGCAGTGGACCGTGCCGGCCGAGCAGGCACCGAACGAGCCGGAGTACGTCAAGCTGACCGTGGCGCAGGGTGAAGTGGTTGCCGTTGATGACCAGCCGCTCAGCCCGCACCAGATCCTGATGACCCTGAACGAGCGTGCTGGCAAGCACGGCGTGGGCCGTATCGACATCACCGAAAACCGCATGGTGGGCATGAAGTCCCGTGGTTGCTACGAGACCCCGGGTGGCACCGTCATGGTGGCGGCACTGCGCGCCGTGGAAGAGCTGGTACTGGACAGACCGACCCGCGCCTGGCGCGAGAAGCTGGGTGCCGAGTTCTCCCACCTGGTTTATGACGGTCGCTGGTTCACCCCGCTGTGCAAGGCCATCGTCGCCTCTGCCAACGCCATCGCCGAGGATCTCGACGGTGAAGTGGTGCTGAAGATGTACAAGGGTCAGGTTACCGCAGTGCAGAAGAAGTCACCCAACAGCCTCTACTCCGAAGATTTCGCCACCTTCGGTGCTGACGAGGTGTATGACCAGAGCCATGCCGAAGGGTTTATCCGTCTCTACACCCTGGCCAGCCGGATCCGCGCCATGAAGGAGCAGCATCAGGCCATCGGTGGTGATCACACCCACGGCTAAGCTGACGCCAATCCGTTGATACTGGTGAGGGGGCATGGCCCCCTCTTTTATCAGCCCTCCCATATGGTGGGGTGTGAGCAGAGCGGCAGCGCCTCGGCCGCTTCTGTGAGATAACAGGCTCGCAGAAAAACAGGGCACGATTTCAAGCTCGACGGTGCAAGACGCCGCCGACAACGCATTCAAGGAGAGCAGTATGGCACTTTGGGGTGGACGCTTCAGTCAGGGAGCCGATAGCCGGTTCAAGCAGTTCAACGATTCGCTGCGGTTCGATTACCGGTTGGCGGAGCAGGATATTCAGGGCTCCATGGCCTGGGCCAAGGCGCTGGTGAAAGTGGGCGTTTTGACCGCCGATGAGCAGGGCAAACTGCAACAGGCGATGGAGGTACTGCTCGCCTCGGTGCAGCAGGATCCGCAGCAGATCCTCAATTCGGACGCCGAAGATATCCACTCCTGGGTCGAGAGTGCGCTTATCGCTGCCGTCGGCGATCTTGGCAAAAAGCTGCACACCGGCCGCTCGCGCAACGATCAGGTTGCCACCGACCTGAAACTCTGGTGCAAGGCACAGTGCGAGCTGCTGCTCGGCTCCATCAGTGCCCTGCAATCCGGGCTGGTCGCCTCTGCTCGTGCCAATCAGGCCGCTGTGCTGCCGGGTTACACCCACCTGCAGCGCGCCCAGCCGGTCACCTTCGCCCATTGGGCGCTGGCCTATGTGGAGATGCTGGAGCGGGACTACTCCCGTCTGCAAGATGCCCTCAAGCGGCTCGACACCAGCCCGCTTGGCTGCGGCGCGCTGGCGGGCACTGCCTATGCCATCGACCGCGAAGCCTTGGCACTCGACATGGGCTTTAGTGGCGCCACCCGCAACAGCCTGGATTCAGTGTCGGACAGGGATCACGTGGTGGAGCTGATGCACGTGGCGTCGCTCTCCATGACTCACCTGTCGCGCTTTGCCGAAGATCTCATCTTCTACAACACAGGCGAAGCGGGTTTTGTCGAACTCTCCGATGCGGTCACCTCCGGCTCTTCCCTGATGCCGCAGAAGAAGAACCCCGATGCGCTTGAGCTTATTCGCGGAAAGACAGGCCGGGTGGTGGGCGCCCAGATGGGCATGTTGATGAGCCTCAAGGCGCTGCCGCTGGCCTACAACAAGGACATGCAGGAAGACAAGGAAGGGCTGTTCGATGCCCTCGACACCTGGCACGACTGCCTCGACATGGCGGCGCTGGTGCTGATCGACTTGAAGGTAAATGGCGAGCGCACCATGGCGGCAGCACAGGGTGGTTATGCCAACGCGACTGAGCTGGCGGACTATCTGGTTGCCAAGGGGATTGTGTTCCGCGAGGCGCACCAGATCGTCGGCGAAGTTGTGGTTTATGCCATTGGCGTAAAGAAGCCGCTGGAAGATCTCTCACTGCCCGAGTTCCAGCGCTTTAGCCCGGTGATTGGGGCAGACGTCTACCCCAATCTGGAGCTGGAAGCGACACTGGCCAAGCGGGTCGCCAAAGGCGGCGTCGCCCGCGAGCAAGTAGAAGCGGCACTCACCGCCGCCGAGCAGTGGCTGGCCAAGCGCGGCTGATTAAGCCACCGTAATGTTACCTAAAATGGAAAGTGAAACGGCAACCCTAGATTGTCGTTTCACTTCTTACTAGCATGTATAAAAGTTGAATTTGCCTACCTTTTCTTTTTAATCTCTCTTTTTTCTTTTATTGATTCAGTTATTTCAGTTAACACGATTATCGACTTTTCTATATTGTTTGTGCGTTCAGCTGCGGTTGAACTATTTCTAGCTTCAATGGCATTTTCTAACATGGCTTTACAGGCGTGTTCAAAGTTTGCTTGCTGTCCCCTGTTTATTTTAAAATATGACTTTTGATACACTTCCTCATATTTTACTACTTGTCTGAAACGATGATTGTCATTTTTTACATTCGACAATAATCTGTGCGCTTTATCGAATATAATTGCAATTTCAGATGGACTTTTACTACCATCACAGGCAGCCATCAAAAATAATCTTGCTTGCTGCGTATCAATATTATCAGTGTGATAGTCTTTAGGCCTTTTAGTAGCGAAGTCATAAGCTGATGTCAAATGTTCTTGTGCCTGTAAAATATCACCAAAACTCAAGCGGCACATTGCGTACTGAACCCAATAATGTGGGTGTTGTCTTAACCAAGTACATCGTCTTTTTAACTCTGCAAAATAGTTATTTAGATGGCTTTGTTTCTGAGGTAATAGTTTTTCAACATTATGAAATGTTCTTAACTTTGAGTGAAGTCTTTTAAAGTGATACTCATCTCGATGATCAATTCTAGACATTATTTCAAGGCAATGTTCTACAACATAGTTCTCTGTGAACAAACTATTTATTATAAATAGACTTAAAATACTGGATTTTGTAACTATGGTGCTATCTGCATTAACTAAAAATAAACTTTTAAATGCATTGGTTCCTCTTAATTTTGCTGTAAATATATCCTCGTTACCTGCTATGTCGGAAATGTTACTCGGCTCCTTGCGTATACCGAAGACATCACAAAGGGCTATTGATAGAAGGGTTTTCTTATGTCGGTCATTTCTTAACAACTCATCAATCAGAGAGGATATGCGTCCTTTTATATCAGGGCTTTTCAGTAGTTCAAGTAGAACATTAGCCAGCTGAGAGTTGTAGGTCTCTCGTATTAACGTGTTTTTTCTTTCTTTTGACCAAGTAGCATACCTTTTCCATAGGTTTTGGTCATCTAGAATAACTATCAGCTCTCCAATTTCATCGTCAGATAATTTATCTAAACTCAAAACCCTAAGTTCAATACCGCACTTGCTAAGTTCCTCTATATTTGAGAAGGAGCTTACAGAGCGATCTGATAGTAATAGAGTAATATTATTTGGTAGAGTTGCCGTATAATAATCTAGAAAATCGCCCTGATCACTTACCTCATCAATAACAATAATGTGATGTTCGCCATTCTGAGCCAATATATCTAGGTCTTTGCATGCGTGACCTTCAAAGTCAGTCATCTCCCATACATTATATCCATTTAAAGCTAATTGAGCAGATACTTGGCTTAAGAAGACCGACTTACCATTTCCCAGGTCACTCTGTATAAAAACATGTTTCTTTTTCATTAGAGAGTTGCAAGTATCATCCATTATGTTTCTTTGAAACATATAGGGTATATTGAATCCCTTTTTAACAATTGTATCTATATCGCAATTATTGAATTTCCCAAATAAAAGCATTGATTGGGTTGATACCTGTCTCTTGATCAGATCTTGATCCCCGAAGCCATCATCTCTTTGGCGGCAATAAAGCCGTCCAGTTTACTTTGCAGTGTTTGCCAGCCTTCCCAGAGTGAGCTCCAGCCTGCAATCCCTGTTCGC